>JBCCUY010000135.1:0-8509 GCA_039196145.1 Bacteroidota bacterium | reverse complement strand
ATGGCGTAGTCGCCCATGGGAATGCCCTCAAACACCACTTGGCACTTCCCATTTTTAATGGTGGTCTCCCCTCCCCTGTAGACTTCCTCAAGCCAACTCCCGGGTGCGTTATATAGCCCAACCCGAAGCATTCCCTCATCATTTTCGATATTCTCTATGGAAACTGTCAGGGTGGCTAAGTCTTGCGCATTGGTCAAGGTCACAAAACCTAGGGCCATCATGAGACTTAGGATCAATGTTTTCATTTCTTTTTGTTTTTGGTTATGTCCCAAAATTCAGGATACGGGGAGAGCTGCCACAAAAAGAGTTACCGAATTGTATAAATCTGGGGATGGACCGTCAGGTATAGGCAAAAAAATACCCGATAACCAAAAAGGCTATCGGGTATTCAAACTCAAACCTAAAGTTTACTCCATGGAGTAATCCTTATAAATTGCCTCCTCAAAGGCTTCCCAATGTGCATCGGTCATCCTTCCAGGAGTGAAAAGACAAATTCCTGTTGCCCCATTTTGCATTGATGATGCAATGGCGGTACCCAGCTCCTCGGGAAGGAGCCCGTGGTTTTCCGGGTCTTTTTCGCTCGTCTTGGTTTCCGGTGTTGGACAAATGAACAATCCGCTGTATACCGGTGCGTCATTTTTGGCCTCGGCCACCTCTTCTTTGGTCATTTCTCCTACCCACTCGGGACCTTCCAAGTAAAAATCATTGTAGTTCATAGGATACACAGCATCCAAATCCCATTTATTCCATTCCTGACGCACCAATTTTTTCGCAACACTTGGCCCTGGAAATACTGCTGCATTAATCTTTTTGCCTTTGGCATGCACCACTTCGGTCAAACGGTTCACAATACTGGTAATTAAGTCGTATCGAAACTGTTTCCATTCAACTACCTGCGATGGGTCCTCTACTTCCAAAATATCAATTCCGGTTTTTTTCTTGAAGTTTGCCCGGCATAGATCACAATAACAATAATCGAATTGCGGAAGCTCCGTATCCATGACCAAACCATATTTATCCCAGAGGCCTCTCGCCAAAATCACATCTGGGAACCGAATATAATCCAGATGGATGCCGTCCACCTCCTCAACCTCGGCTACACCGCCATACAGATCGGCCAAAAAGTCATATACGCCTTCCCTACTTGGGCATAAAAAGGTATAGTGTGGCACATAGGCAGGTTTGTCGAAGGCAGATTCTCCATTTCTGTTGACCGCGTACCATTCTTTTTTCAATTTGGGATTTTCTCCCTGCACCATGGTAGGAATCCAGGTATGAAATTCCATCCCGGCCTGTTTTACCAGTTTCCCTACCCTACTGTAGGTTTGGGGGTCGTGGCCACCATTGTACATTAAACCGTCTATTCCCTTGGCCTTAAAATCCTGAAATTGCTCCAATAGTTCTTCATCTGTTGCCTCACCGGGGCCTCCCGTCCAAGCATAAACCGGTATTTTGGTTTTTTCCGGAGACGAATCGGTTTTGGTGTTGTTGGATTTACAAGCTACCAAGGAAATACTAATGACTAGAAGTAAAAGTAGTCTGTTCATTTTTTGGTTTTTGAGTTATCTAGCCTGAAAGTACCCAAACTTTTTTGTTTGCCCACAGATTCTTAGCTAAACGACGTGGCAGCCAATACGAACATCAAATCGTACCGTTCAAAAAATCCGTCCATTCAAAAAGGGGTTTTATAAACTCAAACCCAACATTGATCAATTCACCACCCTTCCTTTCCCAAATAAGGACTACCATTTCGGTTTAATCCATTAAACCATCTATCCAATGAGAAGTATCGGAATTTTAGTATTGACCCTGGTCATGGGTCTAACAAGCGTAGAAGAGTCACATGCCCAATTAGGCAAGCTAAAGAAAAAGGTAACCAACAAGGTTAAAACGGAGGAGCGAAAAGCCAAAAAGGCTATTAGCAATACCAAAAAAACAGGAAACCTCCCTAAAACAACAGAAACCACCACTCCATCAGTCAAGCCAACCACACCTAGTGCCAGCAAAACCCCTACCGGCAATAACAATACTCCAAAAATCACTGGAGGTAAAACATCTGAAGAGGAGTGTAAAGGAGCCTCCACATATTTTAGAACCGCTTACCGAGAACTTGGGAAAGTTCTTAATCCCGAGGAAGGAGCTGAAGAACTTTCTATTAGGGAAATGGAAGTTAAAGTGGAACAGGTAAGAGAGGTCTGGTTGCCAAAAATCAAAGACAGAGATCCCAATTGCAACACCGGGAAATTGGAAGCCGAGGCAAAAAGAGCTGAGGAGATTATAAATCAAAAAAAAGGTGATGGTTTTTTTATGCCGCAAGGAGATTATACGGCCTCCGGAGTTTGGGAAAAATTAGTTGTAGACAGTCCTATAGAATATGGAAGCGAAGTTAATACACAATCCTTAACATTGCACGGAAACATGGGGCCGATCGAGGGAACCATGAGTTTTCCTGCCAATGAATTAAATCCTGAATACTTTGTTTTTAAAATTAAAAATTTTGGAAATGGGGCAATCATTCCCATTGAAGATGAACACGGTAAGGTGGTATACTATCAGATGCCTATTATGGACGGAGATGAAATCCTTGCACTCATCGTCTTAAGCAATCAACATGACAGACAAGGTCTGGAAACATTAATCAAGGAACAGACCCAACTAAGCATCGAAAAAAAGAATCTAGACCCTTTTATTAAGAAAAATCTAGGTAAAGTATTGGTTTCCAACGAAGGTCCTATCTATGTAAATGGTAAAAAAGGCGGCCAAGCAGTAGCTAATGAAGTTGCTCTTATTGATTCTTTCAATCTGGGAGAACCTTTGTGGGCTAGAATCGTCATTAAGGACAACATGACTCCTATAGAACTTCTTAAAATGTCAGGTTTCCCTCCTGCAGGCAAAATTGGGGTGGCCATTGTAACCAAGATTCTTGTTGATGGAAAACTAGTAGGTCAAGATATGCTCCGCTGTACAAAAGCGGCCGATATTAAAATAACAAACGAAGCCACCAGTTATAGAGAAGCCGTATTTAAACCGAATGGTAATGTACAAGATGCCTATGGAGAAGGTTTTAAAGGAATTTTTGAACAAAACCCAAGCATTGGAAAACACACTCTTGAAATTCAAAAATGGGCGGTGAACTACAACATAGTTGATACCACTGCAGGAGAGGGAGAAAACAAATTTCCCTTGGAAGTGTTAATGGCCACATCTGGAGAACTTACAATTAACATTACACCAGAAAGCTGGAAACCCTTTTGCAATAGTGGAGAAAGTAATTATGGGCCAACCCAAGGTGTGGTCAACAATTCCTCAAAATCAATTTTGGCATTGGCCAAGAAAGAAGCAGCAAGAGCAGGCTGGAAGGAAAAACCTTTTGCATGCCGATATGTTGGCAAATACGAAAAATATCACGAGGTAACGGGAGTTCATATGTATCCAGTTTATAAAGAAGCGGTTAAATCTAGAATGCCAAATGGTTCAATAGTAGAACAAATAATCCTAATGGCCAACGGGGCATTTTACGGAGTTGGTTCCGGTACTCATAGGTTTCTGCCCCCCAAATGCAATTAGACTGCCTCCTTCTAAATTTCTAAAAGGTCTCTCTCGGAGGCCTTTTTTGTTTCAAAAAAGCAAAATCGCAAATCATCTTTAAATAACTCATTGCCAATAAACTGGATCGCAATTCTAGATCCATCAAATTCAAAACATAACATTTAACATTTCCACCGTGCAACCCTCCGTTTTTTCAAATGTCCTTAGGGCAAACAAATCCTGAACAGGATAAACCTATTCATTAAATCAAAAAACATGACAAAACAAAAACGAAGCCGAAGACTACCATGGTTGTGGACTGGTCTTTGTCTTTTACTGGGCTCATTTGGGGTCCATGCTCAACAGAATTTTACCATTAGCGGAAACGTCACCGACAAGATCAACGGGGAAACCCTTTTTGGAACATCAATCTTCTTAGAGGGCACCTCAATAGGTGCCATCACCAACGAATACGGGTTTTACTCCCTTAGCGCACCAGCCGGAAAGTATACCTTGGTCTTCTCCCACATGGGATACAAAGAGATTTCCGTTCCTATCGACCTTACCCAGAACCAAAAGATGGATATGGAGGTAGAGGAGTTCTCCACCCAATTGGACGAGGTCGAGGTCACTGCTGAAGAACCCGAAAGGGCTATTCTACGCAAGCCGGAAATGAGCGTTTCCAAATTAAACATCAAGACCGTAAAACAAATGCCCGTGGTCTTGGGAGAGGTGGATATAATCAAGTCCCTCCAGATACTGCCTGGGGTAACCAGCAATGGTGAGGGATCAAGCGGGTTTCATGTCCGCGGCGGGGCCGTGGACCAAAATTTGGTGCTCTTGGATGAGGCGATTATCTATAACACCTCCCATCTTTTGGGCTTTTTCTCGGTTTTTAATGCGGATGCGGTAAAGGACCTTAAATTGTACAAGGGCGGTATACCGGCCAAATTTGGTGGTAGGGTATCCTCTGTGTTGGATGTACGCCAAAAGGACGGTAATAGTAAAAATTTTGCATTAACAGGGGGTGTTGGAGCTATTTCCAGTCGTCTTGCTGCTGAGGGGCCCATGTTCAACAATCGAGGTTCTTTCTTGGTGGCCGGAAGAGGTTCCTACGCCCATCTCTTCCTAAAATTGGCCGGCGAGAAAAACAGTGTTAGTTTCTATGACCTCAACCTTAAAACGAATTATGGTATTGACAAAAACAACAAGCTGTACCTATCCGGGTATTTTGGGCGGGACGTATTCAACTTTGATGGCTCCTTTAGCAGCAGCTACGGAAATGCGTCAGGGAACCTGCGTTGGAACCACATTTTTAATGACAGGCTCTTCTCCAACCTGTCTCTCATCTACAGTAAATACGATTATGAGCTTGGAATCGAGGATTTTGAGTTTGATTGGATATCATCCATCAAAAACTACAATGCCAAGTACGATTTAAAGTACTATTTCAGTGATGCCTTTAAATTGGATTTTGGTATCAGTACCATTAAATACGAATTTGATCCCGGCCAGATAAAACCGACTGGGCCCAACTCTGCCATCAACGAATTACAGTTGGATCAGAAACGGGCCTTGGAAAGCGCCGCTTACATCAATGCCGAACACAAACTAACAGATAGGCTTACGGCGCAGTACGGAATCCGTTTCAGTCATTTTAACCGTATGGGTGGACAACCGCTTTCCATTTATGCCAACGATCAACCTTTGGTTTACAATAGCACCTTACGGTTTTATCAACGCACTGACCCTGTGGACGAGGTCACTTTTAAAAAGAGTGAAAGCATCAAAAAATTTTCCAATCTAGAGCCCCGCCTCTCCCTAGCCTATCAATTGAACGATTATTCGTCAGTAAAACTTGGCTATTCCAGAGCAGCGCAGTACATCCATCTCTTGTCCAACACCTCATCGGTAACCCCATTGGATGTGTGGACCCCTAGTGGAAACTATATCGAACCCCAACTATCCGATCAGTATGCACTTGGTTATTTTAGAAACTTCAGGGATAAAATGTATTCCTTGGAAGCTGAGGTGTACTACAAGACCGTAGATAACAGAATTGACTATATCGATGGTTCGGATTTGATTGGAAACAATACCATTGAAACCGAAATACTGAACGGAGAATCCCGTGCCTACGGCCTAGAGCTCTTGATGCGAAAAAATGAGGGCAAGTTTACCGGATGGGTTTCCTATACGCTTTCCAAATCGGAACAACGAACTCCTGGAGGTATTGCCGGCGGACCGGGAATCAATAATGGGGATTGGTACAACACCCCATTTGACCGAACACATGACGTGTCGGTAACAGGAGCCTACCAATTCAATGAAAAATGGAGCTTTGGGGCCAATGCCATTTATCAAACCGGAAGGCCTGTCACCTATCCCAACGGGCAATATCAGTACGAGGGAATTTCCGTGGCCAGTTATTCGGAACGAAACGCTGATAGGTTGCCTGACTATTATCGCTTGGACCTTTCCGCTACCTATCGACCTAATAAAAAACCGCATAAGCGGTGGAAGGGCGAATGGGTATTTAGTCTCTATAACGTCTTTAACCGTAAAAACGCGGCTTCCATTTCGTTCGGACAGAATTTTGAGACAGGGGCCAATGAGGCCACGCGAACCGCCATCTTTGGAATGGTACCCTCCCTAACCTATAATTTTAAATTTTAACACCATGAAACGCTATTATAACATTTTAATTTTAACCCTTTTCATTGCAGTAACCTCGTGTACCGATGTTGTTGAGGTGGATGTCCCAGAAGCGCCAAGCAGGCTTACCATTGAAGCTTCTCTGGATTGGGAAAAGGGGACTACGGGAAACAACCAGACTATTTTACTGAGCACCTCTACTCCATTTTATGACAATCTTTCACCTGCACCGGTAACTGGGGCGGTGGTTAGTGTGACCAACAATGATTCTGGTGCTGTTTTCAATTTTCAGGACCAAAACGACGGACGTTACACTACCAATGCCTTTATCCCCATTTTGGGCAACTCGTACACCCTGAATGTTAACTACAATGGAGAGCGCTATACTGGCACGGAGACCCTGTTTTCAGTTACCGATATTTCCAGCATTACACAGTCCCGAGAGGATGGGGAGGACGACGAAGTATTGGAGGTCAACGTGTCCTTCGAGGATCCAGAAGGCGTGGAAAACTATTATTTCCTTCGTTTTCAAAGCAGAAATGACCGTCTTCCGGAACTCTTTGATATCAAAGATGAGTTTATTGATGGGAATGAGGCCACCTTCTATTATGAGAAGATTGAGGATGAAGATGACAATATCAAGGAATTTGAACCTGGGGATATCGTGGACATAAAACTGCTGGGCATCTCCGAAGATTATTACAATTATATGCAACTTCTTATAGAACAATTTGAGAGTGCAGGAGATCCTTTTAGTGCCACTCCGGTCCCATTGGTAGGGAACTGTATAAATGAGGATGATGCAAATAACGCACCCTATGGTTATTTCAGGGTAACCCAGATGGTTCAGGATACGTTCACGTTTGAGTAGTTAGTGTTAGGTTGGTGTTGATCCCAAGGTGCAAATCTTTTTGGCCTTGGGATTTTTTTTTAACCAACTGGTACTGTAACAGTCCCTGGTTTTTGATGTCATTGGAATAGCTAACTTCAAAAACCATCCCTTATGAAATTCCAAAAATCAATTCTTGGCTATTCCGCCTTGCTTATTTTTAATCTTTTTTTAAGCTGTAAACACCAGGAAAAAACCAGCAAGACAGAGCCTCCAGTCGAAAGTGAGGAAACCTTAACTGTAGGTCCCATATCCCTTTCGGGGCTGGACTCACTACACATACAACGAATGGAAGACTCCATTACCTCCGGAGTATATCCCAACATTCATAGTGTACTTATCTACAAAAATGAAAAGTTGGTCTATGAGAACTATTTTGCTGGCAAAGATGAGGTCTGGGGCGCGGACTTGGGAGTTATTGAGCATTATAAGGACAGTTTGCATGATGTGCGAAGTATTTCCAAAAGCATTGTGGCCACATGTGTTGGACTTGCCTTGCAACAAGGCAAGATCGATAGCATTTCCCAAAGTATTTTTGATTTTTATCCTGAATTTGGGTCCTATAAAACTGGGCTTCGTTCACAGATTACCGTAGAACATCTGCTCACCATGACCACGGGAATGGAGTGGAATGAGAATGTTCCCTATACCGATCCTGACAATAGTGAGATCCAAATGACCTCCAGCCCTGACCCCATTGAGTTTGTCCTAAGCAGGCCCATTTTAATTCCAGCTGGAAAGGTTTGGGAGTATAATGGGGGAACCACACAACTGCTGGCATCCTTAATAGAAAGGGCTACAGGCCAAAATATTCATGAATATGCCAAAGAAAATCTATTTAAACCCTTGGACATAGTGAATTCGGAATGGACCAATTTTCCAGACATTGAATTACCAGCAGCAGCCTCTGGCTTGCGCCTAAGCTCACGTGATTTAATGAAATTTGGCTTGCTCTATGCCAATGAAGGCCAATGGAAAGGGAAACAAATTTTACCGCGGGACTGGGCCAGGCAGGCTATGGAGCCCCAAGTGTGGTTTGGACGGAACAATAATGTGGGCTATGGCTATCAATTTTGGATTTTCAAGGCCAAGACCATTACTAAAAACTATGACCATCTCATTCCAGCTGCTGTTGGCAATGGAGGACAGCGAATTTATATAGACCGACCCAATCAAATGACTGTGGTAATCACCGCTGGCAATTACAATATTTGGACCATAGAGAAAGATTCCGAGGCCTTGCTGGTAGATTTCATTTATCCAGCTTTGGCTAAAAAATAGGAATACACGACCCTATCAGCCCTAAATCAATATATTTTCTGTAGGAAAAATTATCAATATTGATTGTTTTATTAACAAAAACGCACAATCCGCTCTTTTTAATTCATTCATTATCAGTTTTTTACTATATTAAGGAGTTGGGGATTTATTTTACTT
>JBCCUY010000134.1:0-8617 GCA_039196145.1 Bacteroidota bacterium | reverse complement strand
TCCTGTCGCTATTGTACTTCCCAAAATCCAAATCCACATTGACGCTGTAGCCCAGGGTGTCCACGTACCTGTAATTGAGATTGGTGTTGATGTTATACGAGGTGTTATCGGTTTGGTTCAACGCCACCAATATACTGTCTACTTGCTGCACATCAACAGGTCGGATAGGCGTCCTGGAATTGTCTGTATTAAAACCGTTGTTGAAATTTCCATTGAAAATGGCGCCTATGGTATGCTTGTCATTCACATAATAATCGTACCCCAATTTAAGGTTGTTGCTGTTCCGATCATAAACACTGCTGGTCTCCGCATCAAACTGGGTACCGGATTGTGTTCGGAACAAATTGATGAACCCAGTACTCTTCCCAAAACGGTTACTGTAGGTTCCGTAGAGGTTCCCTTTTTTTCCTCTGTTGTTAAAGTTTAGGCTGGAATTAAATCGCGCAAAATCCCCGTTGGTCAATCCAGAGGTATACGTCCCATTAGTGCCAAGGCTTTTATCTTTCTTTAGTTTGATGTTGATAATCCCGGCATTTCCGGCAGCATCATATTTTGAGGAGGGTTGTGTAATAATTTCCACAGCCTCAATATCAGTAGCCTGAAGACTTTCCAGATAATTGGTCAAATCCTCGCCTTGAAGCACGGATAGCTTCCCATCTATAAAAATCTGAACGCCGGTCTTTCCTTCCACAATAATACTACCATTGTTGTCCATAATAACCCCGGGGGCCTTTCTTAACAACTCAAATGCACTGGTTCCGGTCGCATTGATGGTATTTTCAACATTAAAGACCGTTTTGTCCGCCAATACCTGAACCATAGGTTTCTCCGCAACCACAGTTACCTCATCCAAACTTTCTGCAGCATCGGCCATGGTAATAATACCTAGGTCCAGTTTATCCTTTTCATTGGTCAACTTGGTTTGGAAATCGGCATAACCAATGCTTGAAACATTCAACAAAAACTCCTCTGGAAAAACCCCACTGACCTGAAACGTTCCCTCCTCTGATGTGATAGTGGCCTTAATCAAGGAATTGTCCAATACAGAAGTTATGGTCACCGCGGCGTAAGGAATGGGCAAACCCGTGTCGGATACCACGGTGCCACTGATAGATTGCGCGTGGGTGATACTGCTTATAAAAAGAATTGCAATAAGGGTAATAGAGCTTTTCATTAGATCTTGATTTGAATTAGATACCCAAATTTTCCCATTTCGTTACAAGAATAAAAGCGGAATCCGATGAGTTGACCCATTTCCAGTTCAATGGGCCGGGCCATCCATCGGCCTATAGGACAATTCATCAGACTGTTTTTTAACCATATAGGTTTTGTTGTTATCTTCCGAAAAAAGTTCAGATCATGGATAAAAAGATTGTTTGGGGCATTACCGTACGGGAGCTTTTAATGGTGCTTGCCTTTTATGTTTTCTCCTCTTTTTTCTATCATCTTACCGTATGGTCAAGTTCAGGGGATTATACCGATACCAATGTTACCCTTTTGGGTATTAAGGCCTTTATTGATGGTGGTGGATTGCAGTATGGCATTTTTCTCATTTTTACCATTCCCATTTGGTGGCTCCTATTTGTGAAGTTGAAGCACATTACATTATGGAAACGACTGCTGCTCCATGTCCTTTTTCTTCCCGTATTCATTTATGTTGCCCAAATTATTTACTACTACATCTGCGAATCTTTGGGATGGTTTCACCTAGAGGGTTCGTCTAAGGTTTGGGATCTTTACATCCCTGCCCTATTCTATCTGATACAGTTTGGAATTTTTCATGCCTATGAACACTACAAGGAAAATCAACGTAAACTAAAATTGGAAGGTGAATTGAAGCAGGCGGCTCTTAAAAGTGAACTGGCGGCTATTAAAGCCCAACTGAATCCCCATTTTCTGTATAATGTGTTCAATACCATCAATGCCTCGGTTCCTTCACAACAGGAAAAAACCAGGCAATTGATCGCCACACTTTCCGACCTGTTCCGATACCAGCTCAAGGCATCCAAAAAGGAATTGGTGACCTTGGAAGAGGAGCTCGATTTCGTAAAAAAATACCTCCAACTGGAAAAGGCCCGTTTTGAAGAACGGTTGAACGTGGAAATCAACGTTCCCAAGAAGTTATATTCCGAAGAAATACCACCGATGTTGTTGCAACCTTTGGTAGAAAACTCTGTAAAACACGGAATTTCAAACAATCTAAAGGGGGGGTCCATTACCATTTCCATTTTTAAAGAAGATGACAAGCTTAAATTTGAGATTGCGGATACCGGAGTTGGGGTCAAGGACAAACAAAGCCTGTTCAACAAAGGTGTTGGGCTGACCAATACGAGGTTGCGCCTACAGAAGATGTACCAATCCCAACTGGAAATACTGGACAATGACCCACAGGGACTTAAAATACGCTTTGCACTATGAAAAAGGTACTTATTGCCGATGATGAAAAGGCCGGAAGGATTTTGATCAAAGAGTATTTGGAGGATTATCCGGATCTGGTGTTGATTGCAGAGGTCAACAATGGAGTGGATGCCATTTCAGAAATCAACCGTTTTAAACCGGACTTGGTGTTTTTGGATATTCAAATGCCCGGAAAAACAGGCTTTGAAGTGCTTCATCACTTGGAAGAAATTCCAAAAATCATCTTTTCCACTGCCTATGATGAGTATGCCCTAAAAGCTTTTGAGGTACATGCCGTTGATTATCTCCTTAAACCATATACCAAGGAGCGTTTTAAAATTGCGGTGGAGCGCCTCCATACCGAAAACGACAAAATTGGGGCGCTGGCGCAGAGTATTTTTATGGAAGAGCCCTCTTATCCCCATCGCGTATTGGTACACCACAACAAGAAGTTGATCACTATTAAATGTGAGGACATTATTTGGATTGAAGCCTATGGGGATTACTCCAAGATTCATACAGCATCCCAGGTATACCTCAGCAATTTTGGCATCTCCGATCTGGAGGAAAAATTGAATCCTAAACTGTTCCTGCGGGTGCATCGTTCCTCCATCATCAATATGGAAAAGGTAAAAGAGCTGAACAAATACGGTAAGAGTTATGATGTTACCATGGAAAATGGTGAGATCGTACGTGTAAGTCGGGGGTATATGGAGGCTATCAAACGAATTACGCTATGATCGTTAACGGCCCACGCACCATCGTTTTTCGCTTATGATCCAACCAATGCTCAGGTTTACCACAGGGAGGATGTCCCCTTTAAAAGGTCCAATGTAATACCCTGCCCCAGCATCAATGGAAAAGCTAAGACCAGAATTAAAACTCCTTTGGATACCATAAACCAATCCACCATACCCATGAACTCCATCTACCTGTCTTCCATCCACAACACGGGCATCAGGAGAAAAAACAGCCACTGTTGGTGCTATGTAATTTCCTGAATTTCCGTAGATATCCCTGCCCCTTCTTTGTCTTCCATTAAAGTTGTGGTAGTATCTGTTCTGAACGGTTATGGCCGGAAAAAAATCATAGTTTTCCAGGGGTTCCGAACTAGCAGGTTCCAGAGCTGCTTGCCATGCCACCCTAAAGTCCAGAGTACTATTGACACCCAGCGCCATTTCATATTCCAACCCTGGATTAAAAAGGTTGATCTTAAGCTGACGAACTTCGCAATTTTTTCCAAATTGTGCCTGCAGCATGCAAGTGAAGCCCAACATGAGCCCAACAAAAATTCTCTTCATCGTAGGTTAATTTGGTAGTATTAGAACTATTCCTTTATCAAAATAGTATTTTTGCACAAAATCAAAGTGCATGCAATTAGACGTAATTCCCCAGATAAAACATACAAAAGGTGACAACTTTTTTCTTCTTGCCGGTCCCTGCGCCATCGAAGGTGAAGATATGGCATTGCGCATTGCGGAACGCGTGGTGGGCATCACGGACAAGCTGGAAATCCCCTATGTTTTTAAGGGAAGTTTTAAAAAGGCCAATCGAAGTCGGATTGATTCCTTCACTGGAATTGGTGACGAAAAAGCACTGAAAATCCTTAGAAAGGTTTCTGAAACCTTCAAGGTTCCCGCGGTTACAGATATCCACGAAGTGTCCGATGCTGAAAAAGCGGCCGAGTATGTTGATGTCCTCCAGATTCCAGCTTTTTTGGTCCGGCAAACGGATTTGGTTGTTGCCGCAGCCAAAACCGGGAAGGTGGTCAATCTGAAAAAAGGACAATTTATGAGTCCAGAGAGTATGCAACATGCGGTAAAAAAGGTAATTGACTCTGGAAGCGACAAAGCATGGATTACTGATCGCGGTACCATGTTTGGGTATCAGGACATGGTTGTTGACTTTAGGGGCATTCCTACCATGAAACAATATGCCCCTGTAGTTTTGGATGTTACCCATAGTCTACAGCAGCCCAATCAGTCTTCCGGGGTTACCGGGGGTAGACCGGCCCTCATAGGGACCATGGCCCGCGCTGGAATAGCCGCTGGTGTGGATGGCCTTTTCATGGAAACCCATTTTGATCCCAAAAATGCCAAAAGCGATGGTGCCAATATGTTAGATTTAAGTTTACTGGAGAAATTGCTCACCGATCTGACCGCAATAAGAAAAGTAGTTCAAAGCTTATAATACATATACATTATCGCATAATCGGGTTCTCAATCCCTAGTCTGACGCTGCTTTAGCAAGGAAATAACTTGTATTTCCTTTTGTTTTGTGATACCAACGGGATGCTCGCCCTCCCCAAAAACCACATCGGTTTTTCCATGGGTTTTGTGCCATAGTAGGCAATCATCTATTGTTTGTTCAATTGGAGTATACGCAAAGCCATTTGCCATGGCTTTTTTATTACTCACTTGCATAAAATAGTCGTCGGAAACAGGCGCCCAAAGCGGGAGGCTGTCCCACGCATAAACTTTTTGATTCTCCAGAAATTCTTTATTGGACCAATAGAGTTTGGATTCGGATTTTAAGTGGGATTTGGCTCGGTTCAAAAAACTACGCCACTGTAACGTTCCTGGTTCAGGGCCTACACAATTGTAGATCCCCTTGATATTGTTTTCAGCACTGTAGACCGCAAAATTTGCCACATCCTTTACATCAATGAACTGAATCGGGTCTTCTCCTATACCGGGAGCTAGGATATCCCCACCTTTTTCAAGTTTCAGCAGCCAATACAGAAGATCATAAGCGGGATCCCTCCAACCTTTTATGGGGCCTGGGCGCAATATGGTATGTTTGTCTGGAAAACGGGTTTTCACAAAACTTTCTGCAGCGGTCTTCTCCTCAGAATATCCCCAGGTGGTTTTATCCTCAGGTAATCGTAAAACTGGGTCGTCCTCACTCCTACCAGGAGTTACAAAATCCTGGTACACAGCCACACTCGAAACAAAAATATAATGCTTTGTGTTTGATTGTAGCTCAAGGGTCGCCTCATCCACCAATTTGGAATGCTGGGGCCATACATCAATAACAACATCCCATTTATCCTTTTGCAATGGAATATAAGCCTGCTTTCCTTTTTCCCTATCGCCACGAATAAGGGGTAGTTTGGGAAACATATCAGGGTTGGTCAGACCTCTATTAAAAAGAGTAACCGAATGCCCATTCTTGACCAAGGCGTTGACCAAGGCGGGGCCCAAAAAATTGGTCCCTCCCAGAACCAAAACATCCAAATTTGATTTCAGCTTGGGAGCAGACCAAACTTGACCCAATCCCAAAGAGGCCGTCGATAAGGCGATAGCTTCTAAAAAATGTCTTCTCTTCATGGCTTATAAGTGAATTGACCGCAAATCAAAAAAGACCATATCTTCTTGAAAAACAGTGATTAAGAATGAGTTTTGATTACTCCCCAAGATAAAGAATACTCCGCCGAAATGAGAATTCCAGCGCTGGTTTAACATCTATTTCCAAAACCCTTTATGGTTTACCTTCCGGGCTTCCATAAGCACTTCCACCAATACTTGGGCATCCAAATCCTCAAGATTTCCATAGCGGAGGGATTTCATCACCTTTCTGCCTTCGGTCACCATTTTATCCTGATGCACTGTTAAGTGGGCCGAACTCCAAAACCCTACATCCACATAGTTTTTCTTTTTGGGAACGTTGAGATAGCATAGCGGTTTTCCGTCCAAATAATAGAAAGGGATTTGATACTTAAATTTCAACTCCACCTCGGGAATTGTGGTCTCAACAAGTACTTGCAGCTGCAATAGAATGGACTTGAAAGGTTCCTTCTGGTTAAGGATATAATCTTCTGCGGGATTCATTCCCCAAAAGTAAAAGTTTGGTTCAACGAAAAAAAGTTGGAGGATTTCAAAATTTAATTAACTTTGAATTTCAAAGTACTTTAAAATGGAATCAAAAAAATATTTGGAGGACATTTCCCAAATCAAGGATTTGATGAACCGTTCTTCCCGGTTTATATCCTTGAGCGGCCTGTCTGGCATCCTAGCAGGCACTTACGCCATTGTTGGGGCCCTCGTAGCCTATCTCTATCTTATCCCGCAACAGGAAAGTTATGTCACCCTCCACAGTTGGAACTTTAGAATGATAATGGGTATTTTGGTAGCCGTGGCCATTCTGAGTCTCGTAACCGCTTACCTCCTCACCTCCAAAAAGGCGAAAAAGAACAACGAAAAAGTATGGGATGAGACCACCAAACGCCTGCTTATCAATTTTTTAATTCCACTTGCTACAGGTGGTATTTACATCTTGATCAAACTGAATAGTCAACATTATGGACTCACCGCGTCCCTGATGCTCATTTTTTATGGATTGGCACTCGTCAATGCTTCTAAGTACACTATCGGTAAGGTCCGTTATCTAGGGTACTTACAGATCGTGCTGGGACTAATTTGCGCCGCCATGCCCGGTTATGGATTCTGGTTTTGGGTGCTGGGCTTTGGGCTGTTGCACATTATTTATGGCAGTCTTATCTATTTCAAGGAAGAAAAAGCATAGCATGGGGCTTATTGACAACATCAACAAACTCTTTGACCATCGCATACGACTGGGTATAATGTCTATTCTGATGGTGAACGAAGAAGTGGATTTCAATAGGTTAAAGGAACTACTGGACGTTACGGATGGAAATCTAGCCAGTCATACGAAAACCCTGGAAAAGGCTGAGTACATTAAAATTGAAAAGTCCTTTATCGGTAAAAAGCCAAATACAAGGTATAAGGCCACCCCGGGTGGTAAAATGGCCTTTAAAAAACATATAGAGGCCCTGGAACAACTTATAAAAAAACAATAGCAAAATTTTTTATCTATAAACTTTGAAATACAAAGTACTTTTAATTTAATATCATGAATACACAAAAACAAAAAATTGGAAACTGGTTCAAAAACTCCATCTCGGCCAAGATGCTCATGGTCGGATTTCTAATCCTTATTCTCCTTATCCCTCTGGCCTTTGTCAAGGATCTCATACGCGAACGGGGCTTTCGTCAACATGAGGTCATTGGGGAAATCAACGCCAAGTGGGGTCAAAAAGTGATACTCAACGGTCCTATTTTAAAGGTACCTTACAATGTCTTCGTAGAGGAAAAAGTATTTGACGAAAAGACCAAAACCTTTTTAAAAAGTCAAAAAGCGGTCCGCCATCATGCCTATTTCTTTCCGTGGGAACTTGCCATTGAGTCCGATGTAAAAACCCAGTCCTTGGAGCGCGGTATTTATGAATCTGTAGTCTACAATTCCAAAACCCAAGTAAAGGGAAAATTTGCCCAATTAAATTTTAAGGTCAAAGAGATAAACGATGAGAATATACTGTGGGATAAAGCCACGGTACTGTTCAAGACCAGCAATCTTAAGGGAATAAAGAATACCGTAAGGGTAAAAATTGGGAAAGAGCAATATGCCCTAAAACCCAAATTTGACAGTGACTTTATGAACACGTTGGAATCTACATTTCTAAAGGACTTGCACACCATTCAGGACCATCCTTTGTCTTTTGAATCCAATATCGATATCAATGGTAGCAACAGTTTGCAGTTCATTCCCATTGGCAAGGAAACAAAAGTGGCCATGAAATCCAATTGGCATTCACCTAGTTTCAACGGCAATTTTTTGCCCGAAACCGAGGGTAAAAAAATATCCAACTCTGGTTTTGAGGCCCGGTGGAAAGTGTTGGAAACCAACCGAAGGTTTGGGCAATACTTTTTTGATAACCTTCCGGACCTATCCTCCTTCTCTCTGGGTACGGAGTTCCTGGTACCGGTAGACGACTACCAAAAAACCGAACGAACCAGTAAATATGGGTTGATGATTATTGGACTGACCTTATTGGTATTCTTGTTGATTCAGATTAGCAGTAAAATTGCCATCCATCCCTTCCAGTACCTGATGATCGGACTGGCTTTGGTCATGTTCTATACCTTGTTGATTTCCATTTCAGAACATCAAAACTATCTTTTTGCCTATCTGGTGTCAGCGCTGGCGGTAGTCTCCTTGATAACGATATACTCAAGGTCCATTTTGAAAAATCGGAAGTTTACCCTGCTTGTTTTAGGTTCTATGTTCAGTTTGTACACTTTCATATTTGTGATTATCCAACTGGAAGATTATGCTTTACTAGTAGGCAGCATTGGGCTTTTCGTGATTTTGGGCACCATTATGTTCACATCTCGAAAAATAGATTGGTCCGGAGGTGGAC
>JBCCUY010000133.1:0-8652 GCA_039196145.1 Bacteroidota bacterium | reverse complement strand
GTTCGAATCACCTCATTCATATTCTCTACAGCCCCATGGGTAAAAATCTTTCCAATGGAAGGGTCAAGATGTTTCAGAAGACGTTGCGCTTTCCCCAGGGAGTAGCCAAACAACACCGAAGTTTGACCATTAGCTTTGTTGTTGGCCCACCACTCGTTGATGTCCCTGAAAACCTCTTCTTGGGGTGTCCAAAGAAAAGCTGGAAGTCCAAAGGTGCATTCTGTAATAAAGGTGTGGCACTTCACCGTTTCATAAGGTGTGGCAAGCCCGTCATCTTCAATTTTATAGTCTCCGGTAAAGACCCAAATTTCTCCCTTATACTCGACGCGAATTTGGGAAGAACCCACAATATGCCCTGCCGGATGAAGGCTAAACTTCACCCCATTGATAACAAAAGTCTCACCCCAATCCTTTCCGGTAATCGAGACATTCCCCAAACGATGTTTGACTATGGGGACGTTTCTTTTGTGGGTGATGTATTGTTGATGTCCCCATCTACTATGATCGGCATGGCCGTGGGAAATGATGGCCTTGTCTACCGGTTTCCAGGGGTCTAAATAGACCTTGGCGGCGGCGCAGTAAATTCCTTTATCCGTAAAAGCCAGCAATGGAGGGTTCATAGCTTTGTGAAAATACAAATTTCTTTTGGGGATAATTTCACCATCCTTGGTTTAAGATTTATATTTGCCGAACAAATTTTAGCATATGCCCATTTTAGATCTTTACGAACACGGAGAACAGCGAAGAAATCTTGCTCATTTTGCCACCTTAGCGAGTTTGGCAGCGGCTGATGGTATAATCAGTGAAGAGGAAAAGACTGTTTTGGATAAGTTTGCTTTCCGACTCAACATTACTGATGCCGAATATAAGGAGGTAATGAAAAAGGAAAACAAGTATCCGATTGAAACACCCCATAGTTCGGAACGAAGATTAAGGAGACTCTTTGATTTCTTCGGAATGGCACTTGCAGACCAGAACATTGATGAGGCCCAAAAAGACCTAATTGTTAAATACGCCGTTGGATTGGGTTATTCTCCAGAAAAAGCCCACACGCTTGTGGATAAATCCGTAGCGATCTTTACCGGCAAAATTGATTTTGAGGACTATCTGTTCCTCATGGAAAAATAGCCTAGGAACCGGACATAAATTCTTCTGCCTTTTCTACCATTTTTTTGCTTCCACAGAAAAAGGGAACACGCTCATGCAGTTCGGTGGGTTGTAGTTCCATAATACGCTGATGGCCATCGCTCGCTTTCCCATTGGCCTGCTCCGCCAAAAATGCCATGGGATTACATTCGTACAACAGTCGTAGTTTTCCTTTATGGGCCTTGCTGCTTTTTGGATACATATAAATACCCCCTTTGATCATGTTTCTATGGAAATCCGAAACCAGGGAGCCAATATATCTTGAGGTATAGGGTCTATCCCCTTCTTCTTTTTGGCAATACTTGATATAATCTTTCACCCCTTGTGGGAAGTGGATATAATTCCCCTCGTTTACCGAATAGATTTTTCCGGTTTCCGGAAATTGCATGTTGGGGTGGGAGAGGTAGAAGGTGCCAATGGCCGGGTTCAATGTAAATCCGTTTACCCCGTGGCCTGTAGTGTAGACCAACATGGTGGAAGTTCCGTAGATAATATAGCCCGCCGCAACCTGGTTCTTTCCGGGTTGCAGAAAATCCTCCATGGTGACCGGGGTACCCACGGGCGTAATCCTTCTATAGATGGAAAAAATGGTTCCTACGGAAACATTCACATCAATATTGGAAGAGCCGTCCAAAGGATCGATCAACACTACATATTTATTTTGATGGTTTTCATCCTGACTGTTTATGCTGATGAAATCGTCCTCCACTTCCGAAGCTATTCCACATACAATTTCCCTGTTCTTTAGGGTTTGTATGAATTTTTCATTGGCCAGAACATCCAGTTTCTGCTGATTTTCTCCCTGAATATTGGTGTCACCTGCGGTGCCCAAAATGTCGACCAGACCCGCTTTGTTCACTTCGTGGTTTACTACTTTTGCCGCTAATCGTATGGCATTGATTAACTTAGAGAGTTCTCCGGTGGAAAAGCGGAATTCTGTTTGGTTTTCAATAATAAATTCGCCTAGAGTTTTGTTCTTGCTAAACATGAAAACAGTGCTGTTTTATTTGAGGGCAAATATCGTGTATTTTGTGATACTACATCGTTTTCGTTTGAACAAAGATTTAGATATTTATAACTTTGAGTTTTATTTGTAACAGTTATGGATTTTACTATTCGAGAAGCACAACAAGAAGATATGGGAGGGGTAATGGCCTTGATCCATGAGCTTGCATCTTTTGAAAAGGAACCCAACGCAGTCGAGGTAACGGAAGCTGATTTAGTCAGGGATGGTTTTGGGGAGCATAAACAGTTTCATTGTTTTGTGGCAGAAAAAGATAACCAGGTTGTTGGGATAGCCCTAATCTATCCAAGATATTCTACGTGGAAAGGCCCTGTGGTGCACTTGGAAGACCTTATTGTGGCCCAAGAAATGAGAGGAAGCGGTTTAGGAAGTGCCTTGCTTAATGAAGTGGTCAAATACGGACATAATTTAGGCGTAAAACGAATAAGTTGGGAAGTGTTGGATTGGAACGAACCAGCCATTACTTTCTACGAGAAAAAAGGAGCTAAGGTGATGAGGGATTGGGATGTGGTACAGCTCAACCAATCTGCAATCGAAAAATATATGGAAGACTTAGCGGTTTCCTCTTAAAAAATCAACACAATACATGAGAGTATTTAAGTTTGGTGGCGCATCGGTAAAAGACGCTGATGCCGTAAGGAATGTGGTACGGGTACTAAAAGAGGTCGGTCACAAAGATACAGTGGTGGTGATTTCTGCCATGGGAAAGACGACCAATGCCATGGAAAAGGTAGTGGCCGCATATTTTGAGGATAAGAAGCAAGTAGCCGGTCTTATTCATGAAGTATGGTCCTATCACGAAGCCATTTTGGCCGAGTTGTTCGAAAACAGTTCCCATCCCGTATATAACAAGGTCAAAGAACTTTTTGAGGAAGTACGCGGATTCTTGGCATGGAACAAATCCCCTAAGAATGCATTTGTCTATGATCAGGTCGTAGGTTATGGGGAACTGGTTTCCACAACCATCATAAGCGAATATCTAAATGAAGTGGGTTTGACGAATGTTTGGAAGGACGTTCGAAATCTGATTAAGACAGATACCAATTATAGGGATGCCGCTGTAAACTGGGAACGCACACAAGATCAGGTATCCTCTCAACTGGATACCGGAAAGCTTAACATCACCCAAGGTTTTTTAGGGAGCGATGACAACAACTTTACAACCACCTTGGGCCGAGAGGGTTCCGATTATACCGCTGCAATTTTGGCGTATTGTCTAAATGCCGAATCGGTTACCATCTGGAAGGATGTACCCGGAGTCTTGAATGCAGATCCCAGAAATTTTAAAGAAACCCAACTTCTAAACAAAATTTCCTACAGGGAGGCTATTGAATTGGCCTTTTACGGGGCATCGGTTATCCACCCCAAAACACTTCAACCACTTCAACGTAAAGAAATACCACTTCATGTGAAGTCCTTTGTAAATCCAAAAAACAGCGGTACAACTGTGGGCAAGGGAGAGGATATTTCACCTAAGATTCCATGTTTTATCGTCAAAAAGAACCAAGTGCTGATTAAGCTTTCCTCGTTGGATTTTTCGTTCATCGTTGAGAACAACATCAGTGAAATCTTTAAACTGTTTCATGACCACCGAATGAAAGTGGACCTGATCCAGAATTCAGCAATTAGTTTTTCTGTGTGTTTGGATAATAAATTCAACGGGTTGCAACCCATGCTGAACGAACTTAAGCGAAGGTTTAAAGTGGTCTGCCATGAAGATGTCTCGTTGTATACCATACGCCATTTTGACGACAATTCGGTAAAATCCCTTCAAAATGGGCGTTCTGTGCTGGTGGAACAGCGTGGAAGGGAGACTGTTCAGTTGGTTGTAAAATAATATTCGCTTTCCCATACCGGTCTGGATTCCGATTCCCGTATTTTTCTATCTTTACGCCTACCTAATTTTTTTTTATGGGGTTGGTTACGGCGAAAGAGGTAGCAAAGGTCATTCATCTTGACAAATATGGCTTTTTCGGAACCTTCGTGGGTTGGATGTTGATGGTAGCCACCAAGATTACCACCATAAATCGTTTTTACAACAAGAACAAATCATTGACCGGCACCGACTTCTTGGATGCCATTCTTGACCATTACGAAATTGATTTTGAGATTCCGGAAGAGGATTTGAAGCGACTTCCTAAAACAGGTCCCTATATTACCATTAGCAACCATCCTTTGGGCGGAATTGATGGGGTACTTCTTTTAAAACTGCTGCTGCAAGAACGAAGTGATTTTAAAATCATAGCTAATTTTTTATTGCACCGTATTGAGCCTTTGAAACCCTTTATCATGCCGGTAAACCCTTTTGAAAACCATAAGGATGCCAAGAGCAGTATAATGGGGTTCAAGAATGCACTCTTGCACCTTAAAGAAGGCCATCCACTAGGCATTTTTCCAGCTGGGGAGGTCTCCACTTATAGGGATGGGAAGTTAGTTGTTGACAAACCCTGGGAAGAAGCCGCCATTAAGCTGATCAGGAAGGCAGAGGTGCCCGTTGTGCCCATATATTTTCATGCACGAAACAGTCGACTTTTTTATCGCCTTTCCAAAGTAAATGACGTTTTCCGTACTGCTAAGCTGCCTTCTGAACTAACATCCCAAAGTAGAAGACCTATTAAGGTGCGTGTGGGGCAGCCTATCTCTGTGGCCTCTCAAAAAGAGGAAGAAACCTTGGAATCTTTTACCGAACTCCTGCGAAAGAAGACCTATCTCTTGGCCAACGCCTTTGAAAAGGAAAGATTGATTGATAAGGTTCCGACCACCTTAAAAATTCCAATGCCACCCAAGAAGATTGCCACAGCTGTCAGTGCGGAAGTCCTGCAGGGCGAGATAGAAAAATTGAGGGAGAAGGACTGCAGAATGTTACAGAGCAAGAATTATGAGGTGTATCTGGCGCAGCAAAAAGACATGCCCTTTATTCTGAATGAAATTGGAAGGCAAAGGGAAATCACCTTTAGGGAGGTGGGCGAGGGGACCAATAATGCCGTGGATCTGGATGAATTTGACGCATACTATCATCATCTTTTCTTATGGGACGATGAAGAAAAATGTATTGTTGGGGCATACCGGATGGGATTGGGTACGGAGATTTTCAAAACCTACGGTATAGATGGATTTTATCTTCAAGATTTATTCAGGTTTGAGCCAGAATTGTATGGGATGATGGAAAAATCCATAGAAATGGGGAGGGCATATATCGTTAAGGAGTATCAGCAAAAACCAATGCCCTTGTTCCTATTATGGAAGGGAATCGTGCACACTACCTTACGACATCCGGAACATAAATATTTGATTGGAGGGGTGAGTATCAGCAACCAGTTCTCCAATTTCTCCAAGTCCCTGATGATAGAGTTTATGAAATCCAATTATTGGGACCCCTATGTGGCGCAGTATGTTCGGCCTAAAAAAGAATTCAAGGTGCAGTTGAAAGATGCTGATAAGGAATTCATTTTTGACGAGACCCAGGCCGATTTAAACAAATTTGACAAACTGATCAGTGAGGTGGAACCGGGAAGTTTAAGATTGCCCGTATTGATCAAGAAATACATTAAACAGAACGCCAAGGTAGTGGCGTTTAATGTAGACCCTCTGTTTAATAATTCTGTGGACGGATTGATGTATATTAAAATTGCAGACCTCCCGGAAAGCACGGTCAAACCGGTAATGGAAGAGTTTCAAGCTGAACTTGAGCGAAAACTTAACCATTAAATGGGATGAGGTCATTTTTGATATTATTATTTGTTTTTTCAAACATCCTTGTATCCGCTCAGGAAGTCACTGGCCATGTGTTTGATGCTAAAACCAAAGAACCTATTGCTGGGGCATCCCTATACTACGATGGGAGTACCATAGGCACTATTACGGATTTGGATGGCAACTTCACCATCAAATCGCAGTATCAGAACAATGCTATGTTGGTGGTTCGGCATTTGGGATATGAAACACGTAAAATCCAAGATGCTGGAAATCAGGGAATATTAAAAATTGCTCTAAAAGAGCAGATTCAAAGTCTTAACGAGATTGTAGTAACGTCCGATCCTTTTTCCAGAAAACAAAAAATGAAGGTGTTTACCTTGGAATTTTTGGGGGATACCAAGGGTGGTAGAAATAGCGAAATTTTGAATGAAAAGGATATTAAGCTATATTTCAATTCCTATAACAACACCTTATCTGCTTATAGTGATGTGCCCATCATCATTGCAAATGAATACTTGGGATATCGTATCTATTTTGAAATTGAAGAGTTTAAAATCTATTTCAAGACTCAAAGTTTGGACCGTATAGACAATATCCATCAGACTTTGTACGACGGTTCTACCCAATTTTTTGATATCGCCAAAGGAGATCCCAAAATCCTGAAACGTAGGAGCAATGCATATTTGGGATCTTCTATGCATTTTATGAGGGCCTGTTGGTATGGTAACCTAACTGATCAGAATTTTAAACTTAAAAAGAAGTTTCGAGATTTGCAGTTGTCGGAATTCTATACTGCCAAAAAAGATACATTGCTGGATATGAAAGCGATTCGCTTTGTTGGGGATAAATATATCATTTACCACAAGCGGAAGGGTAAGAGCGTTTATCGGTCTACTTTGTCCATCAATGAACCGGATTCGATCCATACCTTAGATCGTTTTGGCAATTACAAACCCTTTCAGAGTTTGGTCTTTGGCGGTTATATGGCCAATTTCAGAATTGGTGATATGCTTCCCATAGACTACGGCCTGTGACCAAGGCAAAAAAATGGCAATTGGAGTATTCCCAACTGCCATTTAAAAAACTAACTATATCTGAGTTTAGTTAAGTAACTCCTCCTTCACAAAATCGTGACAAAATTCCTTGATTTCATTTCTCGCTTTTAGGAAAGCTTCATGCTTCTCTTCCGAAGTACCACTTACTTTTGAGGGGTCGAAAAAATTATGGTGGATACGCTCAGCACCTTCAGCTGGAATGAAAGGGCAATTTTCTTTCGCATGATCACAGACCGTGATGATGTAATCCCATGCAATGCCCTGATATTCATCTACATGGTTAGAGGTATGGGAAGAAATATCTATCCCGTCCTCCTTCATAATACTTACCGCACCAGGATTTAGACCGTGAGTTTCAATTCCAGCACTGTAAATAGTGGCAAGGGCGTCTTGAAAGTAATTCAGGTAGCCATGGGCCATTTGGCTGCGACAAGAATTTCCGGTGCACAGCACCAATACATTTTTCATTTCTTAAAGATTAGTTTATTCCGATGTTTTTACTTCTTTTCTCAAATAATAAATTGTCCTTCCATACACCATGTAGCTTACCCACCCGTTCCCTTTTGCCAATATATCTGAAACCAACTTTTTTGTGGAGACTGATACTGGCCTCATTTTCAGGGAAAATACCAGACTGTATGGTCCAAAACCCGGCATTTTCGCTTTGCGATATGAGTTCCTCCAGGAGCAATTTGCCTACTCCCTTTCCCCGGCTTTTGGCGCCCACGTACACACTGACTTCCGCGACACCTCCGTAAACGCATCTGCTCGAAACTGGGGACAGGGCCACCCACCCATGGATGATTCCTTCTTCCTCTGCGACCAAGCGGCAAGAGCGGATGTGCGCCTGATCCCATTGGTCATAGTCGGGAACATCCTGTTCAAATGTAGCAAAGCCTGTGGTTATGCCTTCGGCATAAATATGGGATACTTTTGCCCAATCATCTGAGGTCATTTGTCGAACGTGCATATTCGTATCGATTTAACAACAGCCACTTCCTGGCTCGCAACAAGCAGCTTCTTCTACCTTGGAGTCTTTGGATTTGATGTCGACCCCGCAGGTTTCCTTGGCCTTGCAGTCCGTTTTTTGGACCGAAAGTTTTAAAGTAAGGTACTTGCCACCAAGGGTATAGTCGTCCACAAAAAGTTGGGCGGTATGAAATTCAGCGTTGCTGTATTCAAATTTAATCTCGGTGTCTTTTACCATGGGTTTTATACGGTCCACTTTGTTGAGGATGGCAAGTGCCTTATAGGCGCTCATAAATTCCGTTTTGTCCTTTTCTTTAGGACTTTCCCAGAGTTGAACCACGGTCTCTTGCCAATAATCAGGACGTGCTCCGCAATCCACGGAATCCACAGTGATGTTTTTGATCTCCGTAATATGATAGTTGGCCCCGACCAGCTTGCCTGGAGCATATTCAAATAGCAAACTTTTATCCTGGTGCTGTTTCAATAAAGAAAGAAATTCTGATGTGTTCATAATTAACAACAGTTTTGATTAATATTTGAAAAGAACGCATTAAAAGAGTATTGTAACTCTTCCCACCGTTCTTGGTTAATGCAGTAACAAAGGTTTTTTCCTTCAAAAGTTCCCTTGAGAAGTCCAATTTTTTTAATCTCATTAAGATGTTGTGAAATTGTAGGCTGCGATAGGCCTATAACATCTACCAAGTCGTTGCAGATGCAATTCTCTTGTTTGCTTATATAATCCAAAATGGCAATTCGGGCCGG
>JBCCUY010000132.1:0-8665 GCA_039196145.1 Bacteroidota bacterium | reverse complement strand
GTTGTGGCAGCCCTAAGTCCTGTAGCAGAGGCTTCATATGGGTACTGGTTTGCAGTAATTTTTAGATCATTTTTCCGTGCTTTTTCCACCATTGAAATGATTGTATCGCTTTGGCCCCAAACATCGACTCCCAAACATTTAATGTGTGAAATATGAATGGGCAATTTAGCCTGCCTGCCAATTTCTATGGCTTCTTCAACTGCGGCTATTAAACCAACGGTATAGGAGCTTTCGTCCCTTAAGTGGGTATCATATATCCCACCATTTTCGGCACAGGTCTTTGCCAATTCAATTACTTCTTTGGTTTCGGAATAACTTCCGGGAGCATAGAACAAGCCTGTTGACATTCCAAAATTACCGGCATCGTTCATTTCCTTTTTGAGAAGTCTTTTCATTTCGGCGATTTCGTCGTCTGTTGCAACTCGGTCGCCCAAACCAATAACCTCTTTCCTCATGGTTTCATGGCCTATCAATAAAATAGCGTTGGTGCCAATACCCTGTTTTTCGTATTTGTCCACATAAGTCCTAGCCGGAAAAAAACTATCTCCATCATTGCCCGCTACCACAGTCGTAACACCTTGCATTATAAAAGGCAGGTTGTGGGAGGTCTTCGGTTGGTTTAAATCCCGATCCGCATGGGTATGTGGGTCAATAAAGCCAGGAGAAACAATAAGACCTGTGGCATCAATTATCTTTTTGGCTTTAATACTAACATCCTTCTCTCCACCTATAAAAACGATCTTATCTCCTTTGACGACAATCGCATCATTCGTTTCCCGATTCTCAAATCCATTGTATACCCTTCCGTTACGTATGAGGATATCAGCCTCAATACTAGGTTTTGAACAGGAGACCATAGTCAAAAAAAATGTACCAAGAAACAAAAGTCGTTTATTCATAGAATTCATTTTTGGCTGATTTTTCCAAAAGGACTTCCATGAGTTGAGTGGCATAGATGCGACCTCTTTCTTTTATGGTATCACGATTATCTTCATCTCCATCTTCATAGGTGACCGCTTCTGCCAGATAGGTATTGTAAAAAAAGTTGTAGCAATAAGGGAGTTCTTGACTTCTTCGTCTAACCTCAACCTTCAAAGAGGTGGTTGATTCAATATTTTTAATCCAGTTGGGGATTATTTTTTTTGTTTTCACCTCATTTATAGAGTCGAGGACCAAAACATAGGGTCCACTATGGGAGGTGTGAAAATCCAGAGCAAAGCGGATTTTTTGTCCTTCCGCAATTTTATGATCCACAAAGTCCCTGACCATTTGGGTCTCTGGTTGTGAAAATGCCACCCAATCCCTGTTTAAATCTATCCCATTGGCATTATGACGCCAGTTTCCACTATCCGCCCCATCCGGGTTTAACAGTGGAAAAGCATAAATGTTGAAATGCTTTCGAAATTCCTTTGCCGTGATGGTTTCGGACAGAAGGGTTTCGTAGAAACTTTTAAAACCAATGGTCCCACCCGGTATTTCAGGTGGGTGTTGACGCGCCACCAAGACAATAAAATCCTTAGGTTTCTCTTGTTCATGAATAAAAACGTAATTGGGATTTCCCTCCACAGTGTTTCCTGCAATTTCCAATTGGGAGTTCGGATTTTCTTTCGCTTTTTGTTTGGCCCAAAAGAAGGTGTCCTCAGAACTTTCAATTTCTTGGGCAGCTACAAAATGTTTTTCTGGTCCCACTTTAAGCGTCAAGGTAGCCGAATGCCCTATAGTGTCCACCCTCACCAAAGAGGTATCTAAGGGTTGCCACTGGGCGTCATCCGAGCTTATCTTTGGAATATACCGGTGTTGGTATTTTCCATATTTCAATTTCAATTGAATTGTACGTGGTTCTTCCGATTGAACCGTAAAAGCATACCAAGGACTTGGGTTAACGGGTTCAAAGGCTGGGAGCACTCGGGCCTCATAGCTATCCTTACCTACTTGTTTCACCTCACCAAGACGCGCACCTTTAAATGAGGTATCGAAAGTAACACCATCCCTTTCTTGACATGACAGCAAAATAAGACAGCATACTATTGATGCAAAAAGATGTTGGATCGACATTTTGTTGGTTGTTATACTTGGAATCTTCGAATACCATAACCAACCCATTGGTGATGGGTGGACTTTAGCTCCTATGTAGACCGTTCCAAGTCGGCTTGGAACGGTCTGCTGTAAGCAGCAAAACATAAGAACTACTAACTCAAACTAATTCAAATTCCCATTATTGATTTATAGGAGTCTTTACAAAGATGTCCGTAACCTGTGGGACGTTGGCTCCATTGGTATTTTCCTCTGAAAAGGGATATAAAAATCGTTCTGGATGCTGGGTACCTGTATTAAATGGTACTGGCACTTGAATGGCCAACGGGTCTTTTTTGGTTCTCCTTAAATCATTGAAGCCCAAAATCTGATTGAAGAAGGTGATATAACGTTCTTCAATTACTTCTCGCAGCAAAGCGTCTTCGCGCGATAGGGATCCATCCAAATTTTCGATTCCCCCATTCTCAAAATCGGCGGCCACATAATCTTCATAGATTCCAGTTGTGATTGCAAAAAACTCCCCTGCCCTAAGATTGGCTCGGTGTTCGTTAAGTTTGGCTAAGGCTTCGTCAAAACTCCCGGCTCCACCTCGGGCCAAAGCTTCGGCCCATATTAGGGTGTTTTCTTCCAGGGATATTTGCTTCATGGGCTCATCAGGAGCTGCTATTCCAGTCAAATTGATTGCCGTTCCATCGTAGTAGTACGCAAACCGATCTACCTCATCCGTTTTTACATTGTTACGACTTTCAACTCCGGCACCTATCAATCCAATTAGGAAAGTTCCCTCAGCACTGATATCACCTCCAAATGTGGAACTGTTCAACAATTCATTTAAAAAATTGTTACCCCCTCCTACTCCAGGAGTTGCTGGGATATACTGCATAGTCTCAGAGACAGTTGCAATACCACTTTGAGCGGCGGAAATTGCACTTGCATAATCCCCAACATCCAAATAAAACCGTGCCTTTAAAGTATAGGCAGCTTTTATCCAATCGGAGGAGTTACCGCCGTACAACAAATCCTCTGCAATTCCTCCCGAGACCCCAGAAGCTTGTAAATCCGCAATGGCACTATCCAACAGCGCCTGAAGTTCTCCATACACCGCAACCTGACCATCGTAGGTCGGATTTGGAATGTCCTCATTGCCAGCCTCCGTAAAGGGAATATCTCCAAAAACATTGGTCGCAGTGCCCAATGCATGGGCTTCCATAACCTTTGACGCCCCAAAGAAGAAATCCCTATTGGTCACATCAATTCCGCTTCTAATCTTGCGCGCCTGATTCACAACTCCAATATAGATATTGGACCAAGGCGTATCGGAATCGGTATTATTATATCCATAGTCTTGGATGGTACTAAGTCGACCATCGCCCACAAAGTATCCAGCCACAACACCTCCGGCCCAATTCAGAAATCCCATTTGCGCTGATACATCAGCCAATTGAATACCCGTAAATATGGCGCTGCCATCAACATCCCCAATTTGGTTTGGGTTCTCATTTATATCGTCCACGGCGCTCTGGCAAGAAACCAACAACAAAACCGCGATTAAAACCATTTTATATACTTTCATGACTCTCAAGTGGTTTAAAATGTTAAGTTAAGATTGAACAGGTACGACTTTGTGGACGGGTTGGTGTAATAATCCAGTCCTCTGGAATTTCCAACACCTGCAAAGTTCTTATCCGGGTCATTTCCGATAACATCTGTCCATAAGAATAAATTTCTTCCCGTTACCCCGATGCTTGCAGAGGAGAGTTTGATCTTTTCCAAAAACTTCTCACCAAACGAATAGGTCAATGACAGTTCCCTGAGTCGTGTCCAGGTAGCATCCTGAAGCCACAATTCGCTAAATCCTCTGTTATCAGCTCCGTTGCCATCATACCATGGTTCATTCAATAAGACGTTACCGCCACCAAAATCATAAAGATTACCTCGTACCCTATCACCAGCGCTATAGGGGTTTCCGTCAAAATCCACTATTCCATCCGTAGGAATGGTGACGATGTTCCCGGTTACCTCAGCTCTTCCGTATCTGGCATTAATTTGTCGGGTAATGTCATAGAAGTCACCTCCTTGTGAATGTTCAAACAAGACATTCATAGCAAGGTTCTTGTAACCTACATTAAATCCAAGTCCTGCAGTCCATTCCGGATTGGGATCACCGATAACATCATATTCGGGCTCACCCTCTGGAAAACCATTATCGTCCAGAATGATGTTTCCATTATCATCCCTAGGTAATTTACCTCCAAAAATAGCTCCCATCTGAAAGCCTTCCGCCGCAACGGAATCACCTGTACCAAATCCAGTTAATTGCTGCACTTCGGCTCCCAAAAGACTGGTTACTTCATTTCTATTTCTGGCAAAGTTTCCATAGGTGGAGAAGGTCCAATCCTCACTGGATTGTAACCAATTGGCATTGAACTCAAATTCAAATCCACGGTTTTCTATGGTAGCCCCATTGGTATAAAATCGCTGAAATCCGAAACTTGGCGCCGTATCTATTTCCAAGAGGATATCTTTTACCTCGTTGGTATAATAGGTAAAGCTGGTGGAAAGCAAATTGTTGAAAAACCGCAACTCCAAACCACCTTCAATTTCCGTTTTTATCTCAGGTTTTAGGGTTGGATTACCTAATAGGTTATTGAGTCGCAATCCACCTCCATTGGAGACCGAGTTCAAGCCTCCAGCTACACCGGAGTTATAGGTGAAATCACCTTCAAAATTGGTGGAGTTTCCATAAGCCCTTGGTTGGATACCCACTTTACCCCAACTCAACCGTACTTTTCCGAAGCTCATGAAACTGTCCTCAGAAATCAATCCGGAATTTGTGAACTGCCAGGCCGCTGAAGCAGATGGATAAAAGAAAGGGTCCGAAATGGTGGAAGCAGCTTCCACGGTACCAGACAAATCGATGTACAACTGATCGAACAACCCAAAATTAGCCGTGGAATATCCCCGATTTGAGCGAATATGGGAACGGAAATTTTCCGAACCGATTACTCTAGAATTGGATAGGTTGAACAATTCCCTGTCCGCAATAAACTCATTGCCATAGGAAGTTTCCCTATTGAATTTTCTATCATTGATGTTCCATCCCAAGATAAAAGATGAAGTAATATCTTCGTTAATATCAGTATCATACTTGATGATGGCGTCAAAATTCAACTCCGTTTCCGCGATATTATCAAAAACTAAACTACCATCTATCCTGCTTACTGGAGGAGTCGATGTTCGCGCCGAACCAATTGGATACAGATATGATCTGCGGTCATTGTAAGTATCCACACCTCCTCTGAGCTTAATGTTCATACCTTCGACCGGGAAAATATCCAAGTCTGCGGAATAAATATGTCGATTGACAATATTTGGCGCTTTCTGACGATCCGTGGTCCATTGTGGGTTGTTATACCGTGGACGGTTGCTTTGCCCAATTCCATTTCTATAAGCCCTGTGACGACCTGGCGTCTCAGCTCCGGTATCGTCCACAAAAGTTCCCGTGAAGTCCTGATTGTCAAAATCAGCTGGGGTTCTATACAAGCCCAGTAGTATACCTGCGACGTTTGAATTTTGCTGGATTCTATTGGCACTTATCCTGGAATATTTACCTTTTAGCTTAAGGCTTATATAATCGTTGAATTTTCTGGAGGCACTAATGTTGACCGTATGCCTTTTATAATCGTTATTGCGAATTACCCCATCCTGGTCGGTATTACCCAAACTAAAAAAGAGTGAGCTTTGGTCATCCCCCGCACTTAGGCTCAATGACTGTTCCAAGAGAATTCCCTCTTGAAATACTTGATCAAAGTTTTTGTCATTGAATGTATCTCTGGAGTTCTTTCCCCCACTGGGATTGTCTGTCGTACCGTTGGCCACGGGATAATATGTTCGCCCGGTTTGATCTCCGATGAAAAATGCACCGCTGGTATCAAACGTATCCTCACCACCAGCTCTGGCCGCAATCTCGTCACCCCAAGACCGAATCTCTGTTCCACTGCGATATAGACCTCCTCTACCTTGACCAAAAGTGGACTGCAATTTCTGTGTGGCGTTCACCTTATCTATCGCAACGGTATTTTTAAGTGAAATACGGAATCCTTTCCTTCCCGACTTAGTGGTGATGACCACCACACCGTTGGAGGCCCTAGAACCCCAAAGAGCAGCTGCCGATGCACCTTTTAGCACCTGAAGGGTCTCAATATCATTGGGGTTGATATCATTTAAACGGGATTGCTGGGAAGTACCATTTCCTGTTGCGCTACTTCCTCCTCCACTGGTATTATTGTTATTGATCGGAATACCATCGACAATGATAAGAGGTTGGGTGCTTCCGAAAATAGTGTTGGCTCCCCTAATTCTAATGTTGGAACCCGATCCAGGATCTCCTGTACTACGGGTAATATTTACCCCTGCCATTTTTCCCTGTATGGCATTGGCTACGGAAGTCTCCCCGGAACGTACCAAGGCATCTGGCCTCACACTGGAAACGGCACTACCCAGTTTATCGGTTCTTACCTCAAAACCCAGAGCTGTGACCACAACTTCTTCCAAAGCCTGAGCATCTTCCTTGAGCACAACATTTACAGTAGTTTGTCCATTTACGGGCACTTCAGAGGTAGTGTATCCAATGTAGCTCACTACAAGAACAGCATCCGAACCAGGCACCTCAATGGAATAATTCCCATCAAAATCTGTAGTTGTTCCCGTTGTGGTCCCTTTTATCACAATACTTGCACCCGGTAGCGGTCCTGTCTCATCACTTACCACTCCGGAAACAGTATACTGCACGGTGGGAAGTTCCGAGGCTTTTTCCACCACGGTCTCATTTTTTCTGAGCACCACCTGCCTTCCACTTAGGAAGTACGTAATTTTCCTGCCCCTAAAATACCGATCTAAGGTGTTTTCTATGGTTAAATTTCTAACCTTAAAATTTGATCTTCCATCCTTTAGCACAGGCAAAAGGTCATCCCCGTACATGAAGACAAACTCGCTTTGACTTTCAATGTTCCTAATCATATCCAACAAAGTGGCATCTTTCAAATTCAGCCTAAGTTTTGTGTTCTGCGAATAGGAATCTGTGTAAGAAGAAAGCGTGAAGAGGAGCAAAAAGAGCGTTAGGTACTTCATCACCTGTTTAGTTTTATCCATAAAATCACCAAGGTGATCATATGGAAATAGGTTTTTTTCCATAATTTTAGTTAGTTGTTTGTTAAACAATCCCTGTATTTATACAGGCTTACTGCCAGGGCATGGTGCGAACATGCCTTGGTTTTTTATTTGAAAATCAATATTCCATTGCTTTCAGTTTTTTCATATGCTATTGAGGCCGTTATGGCCAAGTTTTTCAAAGTAGTCTCTAAGGATTCGTTCAAATCAAGTTTTCCCGTTAGCTTAAATTCTCCATCAACTTCACCGGATAGCTGTATATCTACATTATAAAATGCCGATATTCTACTAGTTATCTCGTTAAGGGTTTCACTATTGAACATGAGAATGCCATTAATCCATGAGGTATAATAGTCAGTATTGACCCTTTTCTGGGCAACCACGGTTTGGGATGCCACATTCCACTCGGCCAATTCACCCGGTCTCATAATTGTTTTTTTGCTTGAACTAAAAAAGGAATTTTTAGAATTGTCTTTTAGATGCACTTCTCCCTCCGTTAAAACGGTGGTCACCGAGTTATGCCTGTCATAGGAGTTCACATTAAACTTGGTTCCAACTGCCTCCACCGAAAACGTTTCATCTTTTACCAATTTTACGACAAATGGGCGTTCTGTGTCTGACTCCACTTCAAAAAAGGCCTCTCCTCCTAGGTAGACCTCCCGTATGTCATTTGTGAATTTTGCAGGAAAGATGAGACGGGAACCTGAGTTCAAATGGACTATGGATCCATCACTCAAGGTCAACTTACTATGCTTCCCAAATGGCACTATAAGCTGGTTCATTTCCGGCTTCTTGTCCTTGATCGTATTTGCGATGGTAATAGTATCTTTTTGATTGATTACCAGATTTGCGGAAGTGCTATAGTTCACATCTGATTTTTTATCCTCGATATGAATTTCCTTGGCATCAGAAAGCACTAATTTGGTTGTGGAAATGGAATCCACAGCAACTTGAAGCAACTCATCGATTTCCCCCGCTGTTTTAGAAGTGGATTCGGTGGTCATATATAGACCAAGTCCCACAAGAATCACAAAAACCGCAGCATACTTAAGTACACTCAAATAAATCAACCTTGGTTTATGTTGTTTACTACTGACCTTTTGATAGATTAAACCCAGTATTTCCTCTTTCTCATCCCTTGAAAGAACATCATCTTTGGTTCTGAAAATGGATAAGCATTCTTTCAGGATACGTATTTTTTGTTTTTCCTTTGGGTTTTCGGAGATGTAACGTTCCCAATAGGCATCCTTTTCGGCGGTTGGATGTGCAATCCAATCCACAAACTTAGGGTCATCGAGATATTTTGAAAAGCCTTTTAGCATGGTATCCTTTATATAATAGGGAACCCAAACGCCCTTTTGTGGACACTTTTTTTAGACTTTTTTAAGAAATAATTCTCAATTAATTGATTTTCAATTAATTAAATAAAAAAAACCAGATATCTGAATCAATTAAAGAATGG
>JBCCUY010000131.1:0-8696 GCA_039196145.1 Bacteroidota bacterium | reverse complement strand
TTTCAAAGAAGTTTTTTATGAAAGACAGGTCAATAATATTTATTTTGACACAGAGGGCTATAAATTTTATTTTGACAACGTTGACGGAGTTGCAAATCGGCAGAAGGTTAGGATTAGGTGGTATGGTGATACACTTGGAAAGATAGAAAAGCCTAAATTGGAAGTAAAGATAAAGACCGGCTTGGTCGGCGACAAATGGACTTTTGATCTTGTACCATACCTTTTGGACAACAATTTGAATTCAAGAAGCCTAAAGGAGATTTTTTCAAATTCAAAATTACCTAGGTCTATTATGGAGCTAGTGAAGGACTTAAAACCAACGTTGGTTAATTCATATTCTAGACGATATTTTTTATCTGCGGATACGAACTTTAGAATAACATTGGACTACGCCATTAAATATCGTGATGTAGCGCATAATATCAATAATTTTGACAGAGTCGGACAAAAGGACGTGAACAACGTGGTAGAACTAAAATATGGCTTGGAGGACGAAGAAAAGGCGTACACTATTTCATCACAGTTCCCTTTTCGTCTAAGTAAAAACTCTAAATATGTTAACGGAGTAAATAATTTCACATCATTCCCAGAATAATAACCATAATACTTATGAATGAACTAAACAATCTTTTATCGCAGTTTGGAACAGATAGTATCTCAATTCTTGACTTTCTAATCAATCTTGTTTTGACACTGATTTCGGCATATTTGCTAAGTCTACTATATGCAAGATTTGGGGCATCTTTGTCTAACAGGAAAAAGCTGGCGCAGACCATTATCTTGTTAAGTTTGACAACTATGATTATCATAACTATTGTAAAGTCTTCGTTGGCGCTTTCATTAGGATTGGTGGGCGCACTGTCCATAGTTCGTTTTAGAACAGCCGTCAAAGAACCTGAAGAACTGGCTTATTTTTTTATAGCTATTTCCATTGGTCTTGGTTTTGGGGCAGATCAAAAAGAAGTCACACTAACGGGAATTGTATTTGTTTTCCTTTTCATAATCCTTACTAGAAAAATGAACAGAGACAATAACTCTGAACAAAATTTAATAGTTACTTTGACCAATTCGAAAGGTAAAATTGATGAAACCATTATTCTGGATACGCTTAAGGAATACTGTTCTGAAATTAACCTTAAGCGGATAGACGAATCCGGTCAGGTATCTGAACTTGCACTAAATGTTCAATTTAACAGTATTGAAGATTTAATGAGGTCCAAGAATGCACTGACAAAATTGGGGGATTTAGATTTCAGTTTTATTGAAAGACATTAAAGTCATCTAGGTTGTGGAGGTCAAGAAGAATAAGAATTCGTTTTTCCGGAGTATTGCTATAGGAATAGTGGCAATGGGCTTATTGTTGTCCATTAAGTCAAATCCAAAAAAAGACGACATAAAAACTCCCGTTTTGTCCCCCAAAACCAACCTATTGTCTTTTCAGTTATTGCTAAAGGAAAAGCACTTTAAAAAGATCAAGCAAAAGCGGGACAGGGCTGTAACAGCGGGAGTACTGCAGACAGAAGACACAGATTTTGTTCCTGTCAATTTAAAGTTTAACAACAAAGATTACGGAGCTGAAGCTCGTTTGAAAGGAGATTGGACGGATCATTTGGAAGGTGACAAATGGAGCTTTAGGATTAAATTAAAAGGTGACCAGACCATCCTGGGGATGCGTAAATTTTCGATACATCACCCGGAAACGAGAGGTTATATCAATGAGTGGTTGTATCACAGGGCCATGAAAGATGAGGGAGTTATGGGTCTGCGATATGGTTTTGTGGAAGGAATTCTTCAGGTAGCCATGAAAGAGATCGATACTGTTTTGAGCAAAGAAGTTGGGATTTATGCCATTGAGGAAACATTTGACAAACGTTTGATTGAAAGCAACAAGCACAAAGTCGGAATCATTTTAAAGCTTACAGAGGAAGACATGTGGAGAGAAAATGCTAAAATACACGAATTGGCAAATCGTACAGGGACTTCAGCCGTCGGGAAATACAACCCTAAATACGGTAAAAGTGAGAACATGACGGTGACGGCATATTCCTTGCAGAGCATATTTAAGGATAAGACCTTAAAAAAACAGTTTACACTAGCAAAAAATCTGTTAAACAAATATAAGACAGGTCAATTGCCAACGTCTATAGTGTTTGATGTTGATAAGGTCGCTAAATATACCGCACTGGCCAATTTATTTGGGAGTGTTCATGGTCTTATAGCGCATAACCTTCGTTTTTACTACAATCCAATCACTTCGTTAATTGAGCCAGTTTCTTTTGATGGTAATTCTGGCAAACAACTCAAGAGTTTTAGGGACTATTGGAAATCAAAAGGGGACGCCGATTACAGAGATGCATTGATCATAGCCTTGGAAAAGGTCAGCCAACCAGATTATTTGGAAAGCTTGTCCGAAAAATACAAGAAAGAAACCGATAGCTTGTCTGCAGAACTAAAAAAAGAATTCAAAAACAAAAAGACTCTTTCTTTGGACATACTAAAGCAGAATCAAGAAATATTGAGAAAGACTTTGTTGACTTTACAGCAAGAGCGAATGCTGGAGCAAAAGGCTCCTAACTCTAAACCCTAAATTATGAGTCAGAATTATTTTTTGCTTTTTGCCTTTTTATTTTATGGCTGTTTTGACACACAAGTCGAGGATACCCAATATTCCTTTTTTGTCGCAGGCCATGTTTATGGAGCTCATGGTGAAGGAAAAAACAATATTGGTGTAGATCCACCCTTTAAAAACAAGTTTTCCTTGATAAGAGACGATGAATCAATTCAGTTTGGAGTTTTCACGGGGGACTTGGTAGAGGACGGTAAAGATGAAAATGAGTGGGATGAACTGGATATGGACATCTCCTCTATCGGAAAAAAAATCTACTTTGCTCCTGGAAACCATGACGTGGGGAACTCCAAAAAAAAGGCTATCTATCAAAGAAGATACGGGAAAACGTATTACAGTTTTAGGCATGAAAATGACTTGTTTATAACCCTTGACCCGAATATAGACAAGTGGAACATATCGGGAAATCAATTGAAGTGGTTTAGGGATTTGGTGGCTACAGAAAGTGGGGGGGTTGATAATATTTTTGTTTTTTTTCATCAGGTTTTATGGTGGAAAAGCGATAATATCTTTAAAAACTTTGAGCTGAACTCCATTTCCGGCAGAGACGATGAAATTAATTTTTGGGATGATATTTATGGTCCCTTGGAAAAGACTAACAAACCAACTTTTATGTTTGCCGGGGATACGGGTGACAGCGATGTTGGCTATATGTATCATAAAGAAGGCAATATTGTGTTAATAGCCAGTGGTATGGGAGGAGGAAAAGAGGACAATTTCATAATTGTTAATGTTAATAAAGACAAATCTATTGACTTAGAATTAATAGCTTTAAACGGGCAAGATTTAAATGGGCTGGGCAAGTTGGAAGACTATACTTTACCATAATGCGCACTGTAGGAACAGGTAATAATAAGTCTTTGAACTATTTTGTCGCAGAGATTTGAAGGTAATGGAAATGGTCTGGTATATCATTGTAGAAATACCGGTATTTGATAGTTTAATATGAGAAATATCTCCAAGACATTGCTCCTTTTCCACTTTTGCTTATATCTTTTTGCAAGTTGTAAGGGTAAAAAGGACTATTACGGAATACCGGCATTTAGTGGTCCAAATTCTGTAAACGCTGTTGTAGAGATTCCTTCTGGGACTAGCACCAAATATGAGTATGATAGTTTCTCAAAAAGGTTTGCGGTGGACCAAGAAAATGGTGTGGACAGAATTATTGATTTTGTGCCATATCCTGCCAATTATGGATTTGTGCCATCAACAGTTTCAAATAGCGAAATTGGTGGGGACGGTGATGCTTTGGATGTACTAATTATCTCCAAACAACTCAAAAAAGGTGCAGTTATTGAAGCTATTCCTGTTGCCATATTGAAACTTATTGATGAAGGTGAAATGGATTACAAAATAATCGCAATTCCAGAAAAGAAAGAATATAGGACAATAAGGGCCACATCCTATGTAGAATTATTGAACAACTATCCCTCAGCAATGCAAATAATAGAGCTTTGGTTTTTGAACTATAATAGGAAGGATAGTGCAACAATTGAAGGATGGGGAAATGAGGATGAAGCAATTCAAGAGATAAGGAAATCTCTAAAAGAATAGCTCCACATATAAATTTAACATGAAACAAATAATACAAGACCTTAAGAACGGAGAGACTATTTTAGAAGAAGTCCCAGTACCAACCCCAAAATCAGGATGTGTGCTAATAAAGACCACAAAATCATTGGTTTCCCTTGGAACCGAAAGGATGCTGGTCGAATTTGGAAAAGCTAACTTTGTTTCCAAGGCCCGCCAACAACCAGACAAAGTAAAAATGGTATTGGATAAAGTAAAGACAGATGGACTAAAACCCACAATGGACGCCGTTTTCAACAAACTCAATCAGCCTTTACCATTAGGTTATTGCAATGTAGGTGAAGTAGCGGCAATTGGCAAAGGAGTTACGGAATTCAAAGTGGGTGATCGTGTGGCTTCAAATGGAAATCATGCAGAATATGTTAATGTTCCTAAAAACCTGGTGGCTAAAGTACCTGATAACGTAAGTGATGAAGAAGCCGCCTTTACCGTAATTGGTTCCATAGGGTTACAGGGCATACGACTGTTGGACCCAACTTTTGGTGAGAACATTGTAGTTGTGGGTCTCGGGCTAATCGGTTTGGTCACAGCAGAACTATTGTTGGCCAATGGATGTAACGTTATAGGATTTGACTTTGATCCCGAAAAAGTGCGTATAGCCAATGAAAAAGGGATTGTAGCTGTTAACCCTTCTGAAGGAACAGATCAGGTAAAATTTGTTGAGAGCTACACAAATGATATAGGCGCAGATGGGGTGATCATTACCGCTTCCAACAAGAGCAATGAGATTATTTCGCAATCTGCCAGAATGTGCCGAAAGCGTGGTAGGGTGGTCTTGGTTGGTGTGATCGGATTAAATATAAGTAGAGCAGATTTTTATGAAAAGGAAATTTCCTTTCAGGTATCTTGCTCATACGGACCAGGGCGGTATGATGAAGAATACGAGCAAAAAGGAAATGATTATCCAATAGGGTATGTTCGTTGGACAGAAAAGCGAAATTTTGAAGCCATATTAAATGCAATTTCAAAAGGCACCTTAAAAGTAAAGCCTTTGATTTCTGAACGGATACCTCTTGGACAATTTCAAAGGGTCTATGGAGATATGAGCAATTCTAGGTCCATAGCCTCAATTTTGGAATATGACAATACCGCAGAGCCGACTAGTACGGTTGCAATTGCGAACAAATCTTTCACAGGAAAAAAAGGCGTTATTGGTGTAATAGGAGCAGGGAATTTTACAAGTTCAACAGTATTGCCCAACCTTAAAAAATTGGATGCACAGGTAAAGTATATCGCAAGCTCTGGTGGATTATCCTCCACAATAATGGCAAAACGTCATTCCATAGCAAACTCTACATCTAATTATCAGGAAATTCTAAAAGATGAAGAGGTTGATTTGGTCTTTATTACGACAAAGCATAACACACATGCATCAATGGTACTGGAAGCCATAAGGGCAGAAAAAAGTGTTTTTGTTGAAAAACCATTGGCTTTGACTGAATCTGAACTGGAAGCCATCATAACCGAATATAAAGATCATAGTGTAAATGTAAGTGTTGGCTTTAACAGACGCTTTGCTCCATTGGCAAAAAAAATGAAGAAGCTTTTGGGGAATGATATTACTCCAATAAATATTGTAGCTACCATGAATGCTGGTTTTATTCCCGCTGAGGTTTGGGTACATGATATGGAGATAGGCGGAGGACGAATTATCGGCGAAGCATGTCATTTTATTGATTTATGTTCCTATTTAACAAATAGTAGGGTTACATCGGTCTGTATGAATGCCATGGGGACAAACCCGAAATAGAATACGGACAATGCCAGTATTTTGCTTAAATATGAAAATGGCTCAAATGCAGTAATCAATTATTTTTCCAACGGGAGCAAAGCATATTCTAAAGAGCGAGTGGAAATCTATTCACAAGAACGCACCATGATTATGGACAACTGGCGAAAGTTAAGGTCCTATGGATTTAAACATGGAAAGAATTCTTCTGCAAAACAGGATAAGGGACATTTCAATCAATTCCAAGAACTAATAGCACAGCAGCAAAAGGGAGAAAAGGCCATTATTCCTTTTGGCGATATCGTTAACACAACTAGAGCGTCATTTGCTGCAATTGCATCGTTGAAACAAGGAAAATGGGTTGGAGTAGATTAACATTACTATTCCATACGGTTAGATTTTTACGATTTAAACAGATTTACTATCGGCTGGGATATTTCTTTAGAAATAAGTGTTTGAATAGAAAGTATAATACTACTGTGCCAGAGGTGTTTTCCACATTGGTTTGGAAAGGTGGAATTGCAGCTTCAATATCCTACTATCAAGAAAACAGTTTTCAATTTCTGAATTTGTCCAAACACTTCAAAGAGGTCATTGACTGGAACTTTGCCGAGTATGGAAAACTTTGGACCTATAATCTCAACTATTTTGATTTCTTACATCAGCGTCAAATAGGCAAAGAAGTGGGGTTGGCATTGATTGAAAATTACGTTGAAAAAGACCATATGTTGAAGGATGGATTAGAACCATACCCCATTTCACTTAGGGGGATTAATTGGATAAAATTCTTATCTAAGCATGGAATCAACAACACCAGTGTAAGGTCAAAATTATATCAGCATTACCTAAGGTTAAAAGATAATTTGGAATATCATTTGCTCGGAAATCATTTGTTGGAGAATGGGTTCTCCATGCTATTCGGGGCGTACTATTTTAAAAATGAAGAGTTTTACAATATTGCTTACAAGATATTGAATGAGGAGCTAAAGGAGCAAATATTGGATGATGGTGCACATTACGAACTTTCACCTATGTACCATCAAATCCTGCTTTATCGATTACTTGACTGCATCAATTTGATTAACCAAAATAACTGGAAAAAAGATGGATTAAGTTCTTTTTTGGACGAAAAAGCAAGTAAAATGTTGGGATGGCTTAGGGCAGTCACATACCAAAATGGAAATGTTCCTATGGTAAATGATTGTGCCTATGATATTGCTCCCGATTCAAAACAATTATTTGATTATGCCCAATATTTGGGAGTAACGTTCACTAAATCGGTTTTAAGGAAATCGGGGTACAGAAAGTTCGTTACAGAATATTATGAACTGTTCGTTGATGTCGGTAACCTTGGGCCAGACTACCAGCTTGGACATGCACACTCTGATACTTTAAGTTTTGAACTGTGCGTAAACCAGAAACCGGTACTTGTCGATACGGGGACATCTACATATGAAAAAAATGATATTCGTCAAACGGAACGAGGAACAGCGGCGCATAATTCGGTTAAGATTGATGACTATGAACAATCTGATATATGGGGGGGCTTTAGGGTTGCGAGAAGAGCAAAAGCATATATAACCAATGAAACGGAAAGAGAGATAACAGCGTATCATACAGGTTACAAGAAGTTAGGAATAACCCACACAAGAAAGTTTGAGACTAAACCTGAAAATGTTGTAGTTCATGATAGGGTCATAAGCAGCCGTAATGACTTGCCAAAGCAATATGCATTTTTCCATTTTCACCCGGGGATAGGAGAATTGCTCATTGAGGGGAATAAGGTAGTTTTACCTGTTAAAAACATTGAACTTTTGTTTTCAGGAACAAATTTGACAATTGACAAAATGTCTTATCAATATGCAATTGGCTTCAACAGGACTTTATGGGCGGAAAAGATTAGGGTAAACTTCAGAAAAGAGTTAAAAACCCAAATCAATATCTTTAGAAGGGAATGATTTTTAGATTGTTAGAATATAAAAAAACACATGAAAATACTTTATCTGAGTTATTATTTTCATCCTGATATTACTGCCGCAGCTTTTAGAAGCTCTGACTTTATTGAGTTTTTGGAACAGGAAAAAATTGAATATAGGGTCATTACCACCTTTCCCCACAAGTCGGATGAGTCAGTTGGAACCGATGAAAATCGCATCTACCCTTTGAAAAGAGTAAGATTAAAAAAGATGCGTGACAGTAAGTTTGTTTCATATCTTCTTCACTATCTTTCATTTATCCCAAAAGCTTTTCAAATTGCGTTGAAATGGAGATTACAAAAATGGAAACCTTCGATTGTGTTTATCTCTTCACCACCTATTTTTATTGGATTACTCGGGCTCATGCTAAAATGGACATTTGGTTGTAAACTAGTTTTGGAAGTCAGGGACATCTGGCCTGAAAGTGCAGTGGCAGCGGGGCAGTTAAGCCCTGATGGGAAATCATATAAAATAGCCAGATTTTTTGAGAAAACTCTTTATAGAAAAAGTGATGGTATTGTGTGTGTCGGAAAGTATATGAAACAATATATTTCCCAATATACAGAAAAGGAAATATGCATTGCATACAATGGACACAGACAATTTCCCCCAGAGCAGAAGGCAACGAAGAATATTAAAAATGGGGGTCAGGAGGGTCCGAGGAAAATCAGATTGGCCTATGCTGGAAATTTTGGTTTAGTTCAAGGTTTGGATTCCCTAATAGAGGCATTCGCAAAATTAGATAAGGTTGATACCGAATATAAATGGGAGTTGC
>JBCCUY010000130.1:0-8727 GCA_039196145.1 Bacteroidota bacterium | reverse complement strand
ATTTGGTGCGAGCCATTTCTCGGCTTCTTCATTTGTTATTCCTTTTCGTTGCGCAAAGTCTCCAACTTGGTCGGGTTTTATTTTTCCCAAACCGAAATATTTAGCCTTCGGATGACCAAAATAGTAGCCACTAACGCTAGCTGCTGGCCACATGGCAAGGCTTTCTGTAAGTTCAACGCCTATTTTTTCCTTGACCTCCAAAAGCTCCCATATTGTTAGTTTCTCCAAGTGATCTGGGCAGGCTGGATATCCAGGTGCAGGTCGAATTCCCCGATATTTCTCCTCAATCAATTCCTTATTGGACAAGGTTTCATCCAAGGCATAGCCCCAGTGCGCTGTCCGAACCTCCCTATGAAGATATTCGGCAAAAGCCTCTGCCAAACGATCCGCCAAGGCCTTGACCATAATTGATCCGTAATCATCCAGGTTTTTTTCATATTCCTGGGCCAACTCCTGGGTTCCAAATCCAGTGGTCACACAAAAACATCCCATATGATCTTGGATTCCTGATGATTTTGGGGCGATGAAATCTGAAAGCGCAATGTTGGGAACACCTTCCCTTTTCTTCAGCTGCTGTCGCAAGGTTCGAAATTTGAATTTAGTATCGTTTACCTCCAACTCAATGTCATCCTCGTCCACTTGGTTGGCCGGAAACAATCCAAAAACAGCTTTGGCCTTCAGCAATTGTCCATCCAAGATTTGCTTTAACATGGTTTGGGCATCCTCAAAAAGTTCGGTTGCTTGGACCCCAACCACATCGTCCTTTAAAATATCAGGAAACTTTCCATGGAGGTCCCAGCTTCTAAAAAAGGGACTCCAATCGATGAAATCGGTAAGTTTTTTCAAATCAAAATTCTCTAAGACCTGAATCCCTAACTTTTTCGGTTTTGTGATGTCTGCAGCATCCCAATCGATTTGCAATTTGTTGCTTCGCGCTTCTTCCAAGGTTAAATACTCTTTCTGTTTGGTACGATTTAGAAAACGATCTCGGAAGCTTTCATAATCCAGCTTGATAGACTTTTTATAGCCCTCTGAAGTTTCCTTTTGAAGGAGATCGCCCACCACTGTAACCGCACGGGACGCGTCATTCACGTGTACTACAGCCTGACTGTATTGGGGGTCGATTTTCACCGCTGTATGTGCTTTGCTCGTAGTTGCCCCACCAATCAGCAGGGGAACAGTAAACTGTTGCCGTTGCATTTCCTTGGCCAAGAAGACCATTTCGTCCAAGGAAGGGGTAATTAGGCCGCTAAGACCTATAACATCCACTTGTTCTTCTTTGGCTTTGCCAATAATTTTTTCCGGTGGCACCATGACCCCTAAATCCACAATTTCGTAGTTGTTGCACGCCAACACCACACTTACAATGTTTTTTCCAATATCGTGAACATCACCTTTGACCGTGGCCATTAAAATCTTACCTGCTGAAGACGTATTGGAATCTTTGGACGCTTCGATAAACGGAGTTAAATGCGCCACCGCTTTTTTCATTACCCTAGCCGATTTCACCACTTGGGGAAGGAACATTTTTCCACTTCCGAAGAGGTCACCAACCACGTTCATACCCGTCATCAGATTGCCTTCAATGACTTCCAAAGGTCTGGATGCCTTTTGCCGTGCTTCCTCCACATCCTCAACAATATATTGGTCAATCCCCTTCACCAAGGCCCTTGTAATCCGATTTTGAAGCGGTTCTTCCCTCCAGGACAAATCCACCTTACTTTCCTTGGCCTTTCCCACAACGGTCTCCGCAAACTCCAACAAACGTTCTGTAGCATCATCCCGTCTATCCAGAATTACATCCTCCACATGTTCCAAAAGGTTCTGTGGAATATCGTCATAGACCTCCAATAAGGCAGGATTTACAATACCCATATTCATCCCAGCTTCAATGGCATGGAATAAAAACACGGAGTGCATGGCTTCCCGTACCGGGTTGTTCCCCCGAAATGAAAAGGAAACATTGCTAACACCTCCACTTACACTACAGTGGGGAAGATTTTGCCGCACCCAGCGAGTCCCTTCAATAAAATCAATGGCATTTTTTCGGTGCTCCTCCATTCCTGTTGCCACAGGAAAAATATTAAGGTCGAAAATGATGTCTTCTGGGGGGAAATGAACTTGGTTCACCAAAATATCGTAGGAACGTTTAGCAATCTCTATTCTTCGGTCATAGTTGTCCGCTTGTCCCACCTCATCAAAGGCCATGATAATTACGGCTGCACCGTACCTTTTAATTAAGGTAGCTTGACGCTTAAACTCTACTTCGCCTTCTTTAAGAGAGATGGAATTGACCACGCACTTCCCCTGTACCACTTGGAGTCCCGCTTCGATAATTTCCCATTTGGAACTATCGATCATAATCGGAACTCTCGCAATATCAGGCTCGGAAACAATCAGGTTTAAAAACCGAACCATGGCCTCCTTACCATCAATTAGGCCGTCATCCATATTGATGTCAATAATCTGGGCCCCGCCTTCCACCTGATGTCTAGCAACCTCCAAGGCTTCATCGTATTTCTCCTCTTTAACTAGTCTGAGAAACTTCTTGGAACCCGCCACATTGGTTCTTTCCCCAACATTGATGAAATTACTTTCGGGAGTAATTACCAAAGGTTCCAAACCGGACAAACGCAGGTGCCTTATGGTGCTTCTATTTGATGGGAATTCAGTCATCTTTTGCTTCCTAGTCGTATTTCAAACCTTAACTCAAACTATGCGCGACCAACGGTCTTGGTGCATACTCTTTTGCTAAATCCGCGATGGCTTTGATATGTTCAGGTGTAGTTCCGCAGCACCCCCCCACAATATTCACCAAGTTTTTCTCAAGATATTCTTTGATCTGCTCAGCCATCTGCTCCGGAGTTTCATCATATTCTCCAAAAGCGTTGGGCAAACCTGCATTGGGATGGGCCGAAACACCGAACGGGGTCTTTGCTGAAAGTACCTCCAAATGGGGAACCAACTGATTGGCTCCAAGAGCACAATTGAATCCAACGGTCAGAATTGGAATATGTGAAACGGAAATCAAAAATGCTTCGGCTGTTTGCCCTGATAGGGTTCGTCCCGAGGCATCTGTAATAGTACCACTAACCATGATAGGCACAGTGATTTTACGTTCTTCCTTCACCTCCTCAATAGCAAAGAGGGCAGCCTTGGCATTAAGGGTATCAAAAATGGTTTCTACCAGTAAAATGTCAGAACCTCCATCCAATAAGGCTTCCACCTGCTCTTTATAGGCTTCCCTCAATTCATCAAACGACACAGCTCTAAACCCAGGGTCGTTGACATCCGGGGACATGCTGGCCGTCTTATTGGTGGGCCCAATACTACCCGCTACAAATCTGGGTTTATGTGGTTCTTTGGCGGTAAATTCCGCAGCTACTTCTTTGGCAATCCTGGCAGATTCAAAATTAAGCTCGTAAACGAGTTCCCCCATATGATAATCTGCCATGGCAATGGAAGTGCCGGAAAAGGTGTTTGTTTCAACGATATCCGCACCAGCTTCAAAATATTTTCTGTGCACCTCGGCCAAGGCATTAGGTTGGGTTAGTGACAACAAATCGTTATTGCCTTTCAAAGGGTGTTCCCAATCCTTAAATCGTTCTCCTCTAAAATCCTCTTCTTCGAACTGATAACGCTGCAACATGGTACCCATGGCACCATCCAATATTAAAATACGTTCCTGTAAAATGGCTTCAATCTTATCCATAATTGTATCATCCCTTTTTTGGGATTTAATTAGGTATCAAGAAAACGTATGGAAAGTTTGCTGTAAAAAGCTCTTTTCGTTATCCATCCCAATATCGGATATTGATTTTGGGTAGAATGTAGCACCTTCTTAGGTCCCAAACAGATGGGATGCGCTAAGGGTTGCTAAGGCTTCACAGGGTCTAGTCCCTCCACCTTTCTTGATAACCACTTCAATTTTTAAATGAACTGAACACAAAATAACACCACTTTGCGCTCAAAAACAACATAAATCTGTTTTATTTGACCAAAACCCTCCAAAGCAATGCAATAGAGGGTGTTGACTGACTCAAATAACCTAAAATAAGCTCTAGATTATACTTTGCACCACTTCTTTTTTGGCTTCCTTTTTGGTTCCATCAAAACCTTGAACCCCGCCAACCGTGGTATATTTCATTACAAACCGTTTATCTGGATTGATAATTTGATAGGCGTACTGGCACATTACGGCCGCCTCATGGAACCCAGACAAAATCAACTTCAATTTCCCAGGATAGGTATTGACATCTCCAATAGCAAAAACACCCGGAATATTGGTCTGATAATCCTTGGCATTGTTGACCTTGATGGCATTTTTCTCAATTTCCAAGCCCCAGTTTCCAATGGGTCCAAGCTTGGGCGACAAACCAAAGAGCGGGATGAAGTAATCCGTTTCTAAATAGGTCTGTCCTTTGGCCTCATCATTGTGCTTGATGACCACTGCTTTAAGTTCATTTTCGCCATGGATTTCTTTTACCTCAGCCTCCGTATACAACTGAATTTTACCCAATTTGGCCAATTCCGAAGCTTTTTCCACAGAGTCCAAAGCACCCCTAAATTCATTTCTTCTGTGCACCAAGGCCACTTCAGAAGCTACATCCGCCAAATAAATAGCCCAGTCCAAGGCTGAATCACCTCCCCCAGCGATAACGACTTTTTTATCCCGATATACTTCAGGGTCCTTGATCATGTAGACCACCCCTTTGTCCTCGTAGTTTGCAATATTGGCAATGAGCGGCTTTCTGGGTTCAAATGAGCCTAAACCTCCAGCGATTACGACTACCGGGGCATGATGCCGGGTTCCTTTGTTAGTGGTAACAATGAAGGAACCGTCCTCTTGTTTCTCCAAGGTTTCGGCTCGCTCCCCCAGGGTAAATCCAGGCTCGAAGGGTTTTATCTGCTCCATCAATCGGTCTACCAAATCACCTGCCAAAATTTCTGGATAGGCTGGAATATCATAAATGGGTTTCTTTGGATAGATTTCGGAGCACTGCCCTCCTGGTTGCGGTAAGGCATCAATCAAATGGGTCTTCAATTTTAAAAGACCGGCCTCAAACACGGTAAATAATCCTGTAGGCCCAGCTCCGATTATCAATACATCTGTCTTTATCATAACTCTATTTTAATGGCCCATTGCCCAATTTTCTTTAGGGTTGTTGACCGACCTTGTTTTAATTGCTTTTTTCTACTAATTCTGGTGTGTTTACATATTGTTTTTGGAGTTCCATCAATCGTTCCCTGTGACGGACTACCTCACCAATGACTATTATCGCAGGATTGGATAACTGCTGCTCCTTTGCCTTGTACTCAATTGAAGCAACAGTACCAATTCCCACTTTTTCTTTTTCCGTTGTGCCGTTTTGGATGATGGCCACAGGGAGTTCCGATTTTCCTTCTTGCTTGAATAATTCCATGATCTCTCCCAACTTGGACATTCCCATTAAAATGAGCACTGTGGCGTTTGATTTGGCCGCCAACTCCACATCCTTTGATAGTTTATGTTCCTTAGTGGTGCCCGTAATCACCCAAAAACTCTCCGTAGCCCCTCTTTTGGTCACTGGAATATTTTGTGCTGCCGGTACGGATATCGCTGACGATATTCCCGGAACCACAGCCACTTCCAAACCATGTTGGGCCGCATATTCCATTTCTTCAGCTCCCCTGCCAAACACAAAGGGGTCACCGCCTTTTAATCGGACTACATTTCCTTTAGTTTTTGCCCTCAGAACAATCAGTTCATTAATTTGCTCTTGTTGATAGGCATAGCATCCTTTTCGTTTCCCCACAAAAATCTGCTCTGCATTGCTGGCATATTCCAACAATTGGGTGTCCACCAAAGCATCATATAGGACAACATCGGCATTGGACAGGGCTTTGATTCCCTTTAGGGTAATCAATTCCACGTCTCCCGGGCCTGCACCTATTACGGTTAGTTTTCCTCTATACATGAGTCAATTCCAATTTTCTGTAGGCCCCCAATTGCTCCAAAACAGTTTTAGCATCTCCCAAAAATCGCTGGGCAAAATCTTGGGTGGGTCTATTCTTGTTCAGTTGAAGTGCCAAATCCTCAAAACTTCCGTCTAAATTGATTTTACCGGATTCCACATACAGGCGGTCAAAATCCCTAATGATACCATTATGGGTATTGGTTTTCACTTTTTCCGAAGTCAATAAGGCTTTCGCCGAGTTCACTATGGATTGATAGGAATAGTAAATACTTGCCGCCCATTTTCCTTCGGAAAGGGCTTCCTCGGCCTTTTCAACTTTTTCCTGACTTTCAAAAAACAGGGTAGCCACCAAGTCCACAATAACACCGGCACATTCCCCTATTCCTATTTCCTTCTTATATTTTTCTTCCGTTCCCCAGTCAATGAAATCAGAAGGGGTAAGGTTTTCAATATTGGACAAGGGTTTAAGTAAATCATAGAAGTAGAGTTCCCCTTTTTCCCAATAGTAATCCGCGAATGAAGCACCATTCCCATTGGCCTTGAAATCATCCAAAATCAATCGTAAGGCTTGCGGACCTCTTTTACTTGGAATTTTGATCACCTTATCGGCAAATCTCCCCTTTCCATTTCCGAAGTTGCCCCCGCCCAACAGCACCTGAAGTGCTGGGGCCACCAATTTGTCCTTGGTTCGTATGGACATCCCTTGGAAACCAATATTGGCCATATTATGTTGTCCACAAGCATTCATACAGCCACTGATCTTGATGACCACATCAGGATTTCTGATATATTGTGGATATTCGGCCTTGATTACACGTTCCAATTCCTCTGCGATTCCAGTACTGCTGGCAATCCCCAGATTACACGTATCTGTACCAGGGCATGCCGTGATATCCAACGCCTTGTTGTATCCCGCCTCCACAAAGCCCAGTTTTTCCAACTCCGTGTAGAAAAATGGCACCAAAGCCTCTTTTACATAAGGAATTAGAATATTTTGGCGAAGGGACAATCGAATTTCCCCAGCAGCGTACTTTTGAACCAGGCGAGCCAAATCACGGGCCTTGTCGGTGTAGAAATCCCCTAAGAGCACCTTAATACCGATAGCCACATAACCCTTCTGTTTTTGAGGAACAAGGTTGGTAAGCTTCCAAGCATTAAAGGCCTCTTGATCTTGAATGGTCACCTCTGGCACCTCCACCTCGGCAACAAGGGGTTGCGGATAGCTTTCAGCATTTATAGGGTATGTCTGATGTGGAATGGCCAATTGTTCCTCTTCCAGAAGTACCTTGAACCCATCCAAACCAATGTCTTTGAGTAGAAATTTCATTCTTGCCTTTGCCCTACTCTTACGTTCCCCATGTCGGTCAAAGACACGGATGACACCTTCCATCAGAGGAATGATTTTATCTGTTGGCAAGAAGCTGTAAAGTTCATCTGCGTGACGGGGTTGAGATCCCAATCCACCGGCCAACATCACTTTAAATCCTCTTTCCCCATTCTTTATTTTGGCGATAAAGCCCAAATCGTGCATATAGGACAATCCTGTATCGGCATCACTAGCTGAAAAGGAAACCTTAAATTTCCTTCCCATTTCCTGTCCAATAGGATTCCTCAGAAAATATTGAAAAACGGCGTGGGCATAGGGAGAAACATCAAAAGGTTCGTTGACATCAATACCTGCGGTTTCGCTTGCGGTCACATTTCTAACTGTATTCCCACAAGCTTCACGCAAGGTAACATCGTCCCGTTCCAACTCGGCCCACAATTCTGGAGTTCGTTCCAAATCCACATAATGAATTTGAATGTCCTGACGTGTGGTTATATGCAATCGTCCCCTTGAGTATTCGTCCGAAACATCGCAGATACGAAGCAATTGGTTGGATGTGACCTTCCCATAGGGCAATTTTATTCGTACCATCTGAACTCCCTGCTGTCGTTGCCCGTATACCCCTCTCGCCAATCGAAGGCTTCGGAACTTTTCTTCATCAACTTCTCCTCCTTTGAATTGGCGAATCTTTCGTTCCAATTCAATGATGTCTTTCTCAACAACCGGATTTTCAATTTCTGTTCTAAAGCTCTGCATGATCGAATTATTGTAAATGAATTCCGCACTCCCTTGTTTCCAAGGCTTTTACAGGGTCAAAATAGGTGCTGTTTTTTGGTAAGTCGTAGGCCTCCAAATAGGTGTCCAAGTCTTCATCTGTCCAATAATAAAAGGGACTCACTTTTAAAATGCCATCTTTGGAATAGCTCAAAATGTCTTTCTCGCTTCTGAGCGCGGTCTGACGGATTCGTATGTTGGTGAACCAAATATCAGGCTGGTGCTCTTCCAATGCTCTTCTAAAAGGCTCCAATTTTATAATCTCCGAAAACTCAAGATGTTCCGGTTGGTCCGCAGTAGGAAAACCTAATCGATGTTCTGTGAATGCACGGGTTTCCCTGGGTACATAAGTATTTAGATTAAGATCGAAACGATTGGTCAATGAACTTGCATGTTCATAGGTTTCAGGTAGATTATATCCGGTATCACACCATACCACATTGATTTTTGGGTCAATTCGCTGAAAAGTACTCAATAAAACCGCAGAATACTTTCCAAAACTTGTGGTTACAATTCGTTTATTGGACAATCGAATTGCCCATTCAATGATTTCTTCAGGCGGTATGCCCCTAAACTGTTTGTTATAATATTCGGTATCGATATGTAATTTCATAATACCCCATGGATTTAATAGGATAACCAAAAATAAAATTATTTTACTTACTAAAT
>JBCCUY010000129.1:0-8904 GCA_039196145.1 Bacteroidota bacterium | reverse complement strand
TTTTTTAGTTAGCTCGTTTTCCAACCGAATCTGACCTCTGGCTATCGGCAGTAGATCCTTCGGCTCACATGTCTTTCGTTCGTTATTCCATTTGTTTTGAAGGTATTCCCTGGCGTATTCCGGAACCCAAACCGTATTGTACTGACGTGCCAACTGTTGGGAAAGGGTTGTTTTTCCAGTGGATTCAGGGCCAAAAAGGACTACTTTAATGAGGTTTGAGGGCTCTTGCCCAAGCTTTTCTTCCATAAATAATAGGCTTGAATCGCCAACACGGTGAAAATTAAATATTGAAACGATAACATCCCCCAACCCCTATATGCGTATAAGGGTACGGTTATGATATCGGCTATAATCCAAAGTGTCCAGTTTTCTATTTTCTTCTTGGCCATGAACCACATTCCGGTAAAAAACAGCCCGGAGGTAAACATATCGATGTAATTTGAGCCCTCTATTTCAATTCCTGAACTCCGATATACCAAATAGGTGATGGCCACGGTCATCAAAAACAGCCCAAAACCAATAAGTTTCTCCATAAAGTTTGTTCTCGAAATCCTGACCACTTTCTCATTGTTCCTCTTTCTTGCCCAATTCCACCACCCATATATGCTCATTATGGAAAAATAGAAATTCATCATCATATCTCCATAAAGCTGGTCTTTAAGCAGGATGTAAACCGAAATTATGGTAGCTATCAATCCAGTGGGATACACCCAAATATTCTCTTGTTTGGCATACCAGACGCTTGCTATTCCCGTAATAAAAACAATCCCCTCCAGAACAATAATGTAGGTTTCTTTGTTGCGATAGGCATCAAGAAAAAAATCAAAAATGTGGTTCATATTGGCTACGGTCAGACTTTACCATTTTCATATTCAAAACCACATGCTCCAGACTACCAAAAGTTGACTTGATTTCCTTTTGCAAAAGTTCCATGACCTTGTCGTATTCGCCATACACCTGTGTACTCAAGGGGTTTTCCAAAACAGTGAGGTCAGCGGCCCTTAGTTTTTTAATGAATTCAATGATGGGTAGTTCAAAATTGTCTTGAAGCGGGGTCAGGGTAAGTTCAACGGAAATTTTCATGGAATTGCAACATTATAGGCGGCAAAGCTACTAAAAAGAGATTTTTAACGCCCCATCATTTTAAGGGCAAAAACACAGGCAAAGCCTTCAAACTCCAAAAATTCCACGCCGTAATGCGACTTTTCTCCTTTGTACATAATTTTTGCCAAGGTACGCTTGTCGTCAAAGGCAAAATCCATTACATCAACATGCCTAAGAAAGCTAAGTCCTTGTTGTGCATAAATTTTATACAGCGACTCTTTAGCCCCCCAAACAATGGTCAATTTTCTTATTATGGCATCGGTATTTGCTAGGGTTCGATATTCTTCCAAAGGGGTGAATTTGTATGCAATCCTTAAGATCTTTTCCCGTTGCTTTTCAATATCTATGCCCACCTCATCACTACTGCTCACGATAATCCCTGTAAAATTGTGGGAATGCGTAATGGAAATATAATTTCCATCGACTAGATGCGGCTTGCCAAAATCATCATAATAAAGATCTTGATCCTTATATCCGGCCTCCGCCATCAAATGGCGTATGCTTAGAAAGGCCCTCCTATGGGCTTGAGACTTCATCCCGTCCACCCTGGCCTGACAATGCGGGGTGAGCTGGACATCCTTGGCCAATTCGCTTTCAGGTTCGGTAACCTTCCAAATATAGACAGAGGTAGTCGGAGAAACTGTAATGGTTTTGTATATGGGCACGACGTATAGTTGAGCGATTTCGTATCTTTGCTGACTGTTAAAGCGAAGCTACATAAAGTTAATTAAAATAAGAGATGAGCACAAAGACAATTCCCTACGTACCTTTTAAGGTGAAGGATATTTCCCTAGCGGATTGGGGACGAAAAGAAATTGAACTTGCCGAAGCGGAAATGCCAGGATTAATGGCGCTGCGGGAAGAATATAAGGATGAACAGCCTCTAAAGGGCTCTCGTATTGCCGGTTGCTTGCACATGACCATTCAAACCGCGGTTTTGATTGAAACTTTGGTGGAATTGGGTGCCGACGTTACCTGGAGCTCCTGTAATATTTTCTCTACCCAAGATCATGCAGCAGCTGCCATTGCGGCCGCTGGAATTCCCGTTTACGCTTGGAAAGGCATGACCGAGGAGGAGTTTGACTGGTGTATTGAGCAAACCTTGTTCTTTGGAGAAGACAGACAACCACTGAACATGATTTTGGACGATGGTGGGGACTTGACCAATATGGTGCTGGACCAGTACCCTGAATTGGCCGCTGGGATTAAGGGGCTTTCTGAGGAAACCACAACCGGGGTGCACCGTTTGTACGAAAGAGTAAAAAATGGTACGCTACCTATGCCAGCCATTAATGTGAACGATTCTGTGACCAAATCCAAGTTTGATAACAAATACGGCTGTCGCGAAAGCGCTGTGGATGCTATCCGCAGGGCTACCGATACGATGTTGGCCGGAAAACGTGTTGTGGTTGCCGGATATGGCGATGTGGGAAAAGGGACCGCAGCATCTTTCAGAGGCGCAGGAGCAATCGTTACAGTAACAGAAATAGACCCGATTTGTGCACTACAAGCCTGTATGGATGGATACGAGGTGAAGAAATTGGAAACCGTTGTTGGCAATGCCGATGTGGTTATCACCACCACCGGAAACAAGGATATTATTCGTGAAGAGCATTTCCGTGCGCTAAAGGACAAGGCCATCGTTTGTAATATTGGACACTTCGATAATGAAATTGATATGGCTTGGTTGAACGATGCTTACGGAAACACAAAAGATGAGATTAAACCACAGGTTGACAAATATACCATTGACGGAAAGGATGTAATCGTTTTGGCTGAAGGTCGTTTGGTAAACTTGGGTTGTGCAACCGGACACCCTAGCTTTGTTATGAGCAACTCGTTTACAAATCAGACTTTGGCACAAATTGAGCTTTGGAACAATAGTGACAAATACGAAAATGATGTATACATGCTTCCCAAGCATCTGGATGAAAAGGTGGCCAAATTGCACCTTTCCAGATTGGGGGCCGAGCTCACTGAATTGAGGGAGGACCAGGCCGAATATATTGGTGTTACTGTAAAAGGTCCTTTCAAACCTGAATATTACAGGTACTAGACCATTTTGAAATTGTAATTTAAAATAGGCCCCTGCACAAATGCAGGGGCCTTTTCGTTGTAGGTAAACTGAAAAAGTTATTATCCTTTTAACCAAGCATCCCGAAGTGCTTTTTGGGATGCAGTAGCTTCAGGGTTTTCCACCAAAGTTTTGGCCTTGGTATATGAAGGTGTTGTAGTCGTCTTAATCAAGATTTCCTCTCCTTCCCGCAACAACACCACTTCTATTTCTTTACCAGGTTTCCAAGAAAACACCTCACCAAATACCAAGTTTGCATTGGCCAAATCCACTTCGTTACCATTGATCGATTTGAATAGGTCATTCGGTTGTGCCCCCTGTTCTTTCCAAAAGCTATTATTGACCACCAGCTCATTGAATTTAATGCCGCCCCTTTCACGGTCAGCGCCAACAATTAAGTTTCCAGCATTTTGAAGGTAGCTGGTCTCTACATCCGCTTCATCGAAATGGAGACCTACTTTCTCAAAGAAGGTATCATAATCAATTGGTGTTTTTCCAATCACATAGGTGTTCAGGAATTCGGCAACAGCGGGATAGGTCATCTCAGTTATTTCATTGATCAAGTTGTCATCATCAAAAGGTTTATTTTTCCCATACTTAACCGCTAATTCTCCCATAAGAGAACGAAGGCTTCGCTGGCCATCGCTGTTTTCCCGCATCAAAATATCCAAACACATACCTATAAGAGCTCCTTTCAGATAAACGTTGGCATAATTTTCCTTGTACGGACTCTCCAAAATATTCTCACTCATTTGAGTGAAACTCATGGAATCATCATAATTTGTGCGTGAACCATTTATTTTTTGGGTAGTTCGGGAAAAGTACTCGGGCTCATCAATTAGGTTCTCATACACTTGGAAATGCTGGGCAAAATATTCGGTCACCCCTTCATAAAGCCACAAATGCTTACTAAAAGTAGGATTGTTATAATCGAAGTAATGGACATCCTCTGAGTGCACCGACAATGGGGTTACAATATGAAAGAACTCATGGGCCACAACATCTATCATAGATTCCGCCAATGCCTCCGGCTGCATGCTCTCCGGCAGCACAACCACCGTTGAAGTATGATGTTCCAAAGCTCCAAATCCTTTCGGAGAACCTTCTTTTTCGGTGTCGGACAGATACAACAAGATATCATAGCGACGAGTGCTGTCCAAATCCCCCAAATACTCTTTCTGGGCAAGCATCATTTTATGTACCGTTTCTTTAATCTCGGCAGCAGTATGCACTCCATTGGGTGAAAAAACACTTAATACGATCTTGATGTTCCCCACCATAAATTCTTCCACCTCAGTTTCTCCATACATCATTGGATTGTCTGTGACCTCAAAATAACGATTGGCGAAAAACACCGAAGTCTTGGTTTTCCAATCTTCACTTTTGGAGGTATTGATTTCCTGCAAAGGAGAGGTATAGTTAAAAGAATCAGGCGCCGTTATCCCGATTTGATAGGCACTGTTTTTTAAGGAATCGAAATACCCAACAAATCCGTGAAGGTTGAGCATAACCTGTTTTGCCTCAATATTGGTTCCTGAGGGTGAAAAAGGTATTTCCTCCCCAATTCCACCTTGAATCTCTTGATCAAAGGTATCATTGACCCAATATATTAGCTTATCCAGGTTTTGTGCATTGGGAATCATCCACGTATTGATGTCCTGTTTTGTTACGGCCAATTCGTTTCCCTCATAGTCCATCCCCTTCAATCCCTCAATATACTTTCCAAAATCGGAGACGGCATAGGTTCCCTGAACCACCCTTGGCAATCTATAGACCACGGTATCACGTACAAATCTTCCTGGGTCAATCGAAACCTCTACCTTATCATCATCAAGGTTTACCAAATCCAATTGGGCCCGGATGGGGTTTTGGGATGCCAAATCATTTGAAATATTCTTGGTCTTGCAAGACACTGCAAGTCCCAACAAAATCATCAGTGAAAGGTACTTTTTGAACATTTTGCGCTTTTTAGATTAATGATATGCTAAGATAGTTAGAAAAGTGCTCTGATGATTATTGGTAATCGAGATGTGGGATTTGTTACATGTCCAACCATTTTTTAAAGTTGGTGGTCCGCTCGCGCGAAACGATCACCTGTTCTTCTTCTTTTGGAAGGAGCTTGAGCAGTAGACGGCTATTGAAGTAACTATGTATTTCCACTACAGCCTTCACCGAGACCATAAACTTGCGGTTGATACGAAAGAAATGAATGGGATTCAAAATATTTTCCAACTGGTCAATGGTATACTCAATTGGGTACGATTGTCCCCGATGGGTAAAAAGGCAGATCATTCCTTCATGGGATTTGAAGAAAGCGATGTCCTCCACATTAAAAGACCTAAACTGATTGCCCACCTTTACCATAAAACGGTGTTTATATTCCTTGTGAAACAGTTGTTTTAGATGTTCCAAATTCTCTGTGGCACCCTTTCCATTTCGTGTCACGTTCTTTTTGAACTTTTCCAAGGCAGCCTTTAAGTCGGTCTTAACAATGGGTTTCAACAAGTAATCCACTCCATTGTACTTAAACCCCCGTATGGCAAACTCATTATAGGCCGTGGTGAAGATAACTGGAGGATGGTCCTCCAATCCATCCAAGATGTCAAACCCATAACCGTCATTGAGCTGGATGTCCAGAAAAACCAAGTCTGGCAAATCATTTGTGCTAAACCAATGGCTTCCATTTTCAACGGAGTTTATTTTAGCAACAATATCAATGTCCGGTGCCAATTCCCCAACCAGTTGGGCCAATCTTTTGGAAGCAAACTCCTCGTCTTCTACTATTACTGCGTTCATTTTAAGAAATGGCTATCAAATTCATGTCCTTTACCTCCTTCCCGAGCAATGGAATAATTACCTCAAAAAGGTTTTCTTCCTCTCTCACCAACACCTGTTTATTGGTGTAGTAGGCATAACGTTTCTTTATATTTTTCAGTCCTAATTGCGTTGTGGGCTCCTTAAGCTTCCGCTTGCGCAAATTATTCCTGACCGATAATGCATCCGTTCCTATGGTAGAAATTGAAATCTCCAAAGGCTTTTCAATGCTATAATAGTTGTGCTTAAGGGCATTTTCTACCAACATTTGGAGGGAAAGGGTAGGAATCAAGTACTGTTCCGGCTGCAGCTCCACTTCTGTTTTGATCCGTACCGCATTTTTGTGCCGTACGTTCATCATAAACACAAAGGCATCCAAAAAGCCCATCTCCTTTTGTAAACTTACCAAATCCTGTTCCCTATTATCCAATATATAACGGTAACTAGACGCAAGACGGGTTACAAAATCCGATGCTAAATCACGATCCTCATACATTAAGGACGTAAGCGTGTTTAAGCTATTAAATAGAAAATGTGGGCTGATCTGACTTTTAAGCGACGCGTATTTCGAAGCGGTCATTTCTTTTTTAAGGTCTTCCATCTGCTTGCTCATTTCTTCCCTTTGGTTCATGGCAAAATGGAACATGTTGAAAAAAACCACCGTCAAAGCCAGCAAAATGGCCCTGAAAAAATCAATGGTAAATTCAATCAAAGGTGGGTCGTCGCAGATTACCCCCCACGACTCGCGAAAAGGAAACAATCCCAAATAATAAACGAAAGCCGTAACCGGGGCCACCAAAGCCATCGTCTTCCCCATGATTATCATGCTGCTTTTAAAATAGAGCCCGCCTTTGGACCGCTGTTTTTTCAAAAGCCAATCATTGAACTCCCAAGTCAACATGAACAGAATAAATGCGGTTACGTAATAAAAGATGCTTGTCGGGCTAAAAAATCCCTGTATAACGTCATCATCATGTTCCATGGTAATCTTGACCAGAAAAAATACAGTGTTGATGACCAACAATCGGAATAAAAACTTGGACAGTCTTGTTTTCTTAAACATAATTCGCACTTCCTGTAAAGATAGACAACAACCCTTTATGACCTTCCAAAGGAGAATTCAACTGTTAAATATGGGACTGAATTGTTCAATATTCCATTCAATCGAAAATTCTTCCCTAAAATGGACAAAGCCCATTTAAACTCCCCACACTACAGCCCAACATTTCTATAGACGTTTCAGTTCATCCAAGAAGATTGAACCCAAATCTTTATGGGATTTTCGGAGAAACTAAAAACAATCCCATCATGAAAACTACCATTTTGGTTTTTACATTATTTATCTCATCCATCGGTTTTTCACAAACCGGTATCATCAAAGGTGTTGTCCTGGATAAGCAATCGGAAAGTCCCTTGGAAGGTGCAACCGTAGAACTTTTGGATATGGAAATCGCTACCGGCGTTGTAACCGACATAAACGGGCGCTTTCTTTTAAAGGATGTTCCAATTGGACGACAAAGCCTAAGAATAAGTTATATAGGTTTTGAAAGCTCCTATATCCCAAATATTGATGTCACCACAGGAAAAGATGTGGTGCTGAACCTTACCCTTCGGGAAAGTTTTAACGCCTTGAGTGAGGTGGTCATCACCTCCAATTCCAATTTAGACCGCCCCAAAAACAAAATGGCTACGGTTTCGGCCCGACAGTTTGGGATAGAAGAGGTTGGACGATTCTCCGGGGGACGCGGGGATATTGGCAGGCTTGCCGCTAATTTTGCCGGAGTATCCGCACCGGATGATAGCAGAAACGACATTATTATTCGGGGAAACTCGCCCACTGGATTGCTTTGGCGTATTGAAGGTATTCCCGTTCCCAATCCCAATCATTATTCCTCTGCAGGAACCACCGGAGGACCCGTTTCGGCCTTGAACCCGAATATGCTTAAAAACTCTGATTTCATTACCTCTGCCTTTCCTGCTGAATATGGAAATGCCATTGGAGGAGTATTCGATATCGGGTTAAGAAACGGAAACATTGACGACTACGAATTTGCAGCCCAAGTGGGAGCTTTTTCCGGAGTGGAAGCTACTGGGGAAGGGCCTTTGGGCAATAAAGGTTCATTTCTTGTAGCTGCCAGATACTCCCTGGTCGGCTTGATTGGTTCCGCCGGTGCAGGCACCTCGGCCAATCCCAATTATGGGGATTTTTCCTTTCACCTGAATTTTGGAAAAGGAAAACTAGGCAGTCTCTCCCTATTTGGTATTGGGGGCACCTCCGATATCGAATTTTTGGGTGATGACATTGAAGCGGATGATCTTTTTGCCGCGGAAGACGAAGATGCATTTGTTAAATCCGGTTTTGGAGTGGTTGGACTTAAACATACCCTTGCATTGGGGAAAAAGTCATTTCTGCGGACGGTATTGGGTTATTCGACCTCGTCCAGCGAATATACCGCAGATCGCTACTTTGACAAGGATACCCCGCAAGAAACTATTTTGCTGTATACAAAAGACGATGAAACAGAAAACAGATTTACCCTTTCGTCTCTGTTCAATACCAAATTGAACAATAGGATTACGCTTCGGACAGGGGTACAGTATGAGCGATTGACTCTTGATTACATCAACCAAGATCGCGAGGAACAGCCCGATGCGGATGGAGATGGATTTTCTGATCTGACTACCTTGATCGACACCAACGAAAGCCTCTCTTTGATTCAACCTTTTGTGCAAAGTCAATTTAGACTCACGGAAAAATTAACCTTAAACGCCGGAATCCATGGGCTGTACAGCGATCTCAACCAGCAATTTGTTGCGGAACCCAGGGCAGGAATTAGCTTTCAGGCAACGGACAATCATCGGTTTAGTTTAGGGTACGGGCAGCATTCACAAAATACACCGGCACCCATCCT
>JBCCUY010000128.1:0-8936 GCA_039196145.1 Bacteroidota bacterium | reverse complement strand
GTTTAACGGGTATGCCATTACTTAATTTAGAACGATAGGCATTGAAAGTAATAAATTCCCGGTGCCATAACGTTTCTAACAAAAACAATTGATTATGTGGTAAACCGGGCTTGAAACGGCCAAGAAAACTCGATTTTTTTTAACTGTATTCCTGTGAATTGAGCAAAAACGAGAATCGTACATTTTAGCTCAACTTTTTAGAATATCATCATTAGGAAAAACCTTCAGCGTAGGATTTTTTTGTAAAAGCTTAAGCAGCAGACCATAAGGTATTTCCAAGATATAGCAGCTTGAAAAAGCTACATTTTAATTATTCTAAACTCAGATCTCCTATTTATTGCATGCTTTTTTTCAGGGCAATAAACACCATCAGCACATTCATTGGCAAGTCTAGTCTCGCCAAATCCATTATCTGAAATTCTATCTTTGGTTATTCCTTTGGATAGCACATACTCTACGGTGCGCTTTGCTCTTCGTTCAGACAACCATTGATTATACTTATCACTTCCATGTGAATCAGTATGCCCTTCTATGTCTATGGCCAAATCCGGGTTTTCATTCATAATTTGTACTAGTCGATCCAAAATATCTTTATCGTTTTTGGTCAAATAGGAGGAGTTTAAACTGAAGAGCACATTGCCTAAATTTTCAATCTCAGATACAAGTTTTGCCCTTCGGGCATCCTCCGCATCCTTTCTGGCTTTTTCAGCAGCAGCTAGATCGGCAGCTTCTTTTTCTTTCTGTAGTCGTTCAGCCAATAACCGAGCCTCTTCTTCGGCTTTGTTCTGGGCCGCAATGGAATCCTGGATTCGCTGCTGCTCTTGTTTCATTTCTTCCAGGATGGCCTTCTTCTCCTCTCCTTTTCTGGAAAGTCCCTTTTTCACATCAAAACGGTAAGCCAATCCCACTGCATGTTGAATATGATTGGTAGAGTTTTCAGAATTCATGGTCCATTTTCCGGTAGAACTGAAATCCAGACCCCAATGATCACTGAACCATGTTCTAAAACCAAAAAATGCGTTGTAGGTTCCCCTGCCTTGATTGTTGGCATCGGTATAACCTGCTCCAATGCCCACATAGGGGTCGAAAAAACCTGTTTCGCCCAAAATCGAGTTAAGATCATAATTTACTCGAAAGTCCAACCCAAAATAATCTACATCCTCTGGATTCACCTCACTATCGATAATCTTCCCTTCTTTGTATTTGTTATAGGTGGCGACTGCTTCCAGTCCGAGACCATTTTCGAAAAAACGTCCTACGCTAATCCGAGATGGAAATGGAACCGCATTCCAACTATCCTCAATATCAAATAAGCTTCCAAATTCATCTCCAGAATCGTCAACGACATTGGTTCCCACGGTGACCATCCACGAGCTTTTTACAATACTGTCTTTTGCGGTAAGTTGCGGTTCTTGACCTTGAATAGCAGAACAAAGCATAAAGGTCAACCCTGTGAGGAAATAACTATAGGTCTTCATCGGAGGAATTTGAGGTTTTAAAAGACAAATCTAGCGCAACTTTACCAAATTACCCGCTTTGCACTTTTAAGTACCTTTATTTTCGATGATAAGATAAACTGTAGAAAAAATCGATAAACTACCAATCCGCCTTTTCAAGGGTAATTGCCTTGGGGGTAACTGGAGTTTTGTAAATATAAAAGGGATAGGCAGTTACATTTTGGTATTCTGACTTCACAGCAGTCTTAGTTCCAATACCGACCGAATAAGAAATATGGTTTTCATTCTCAGAAGATTTTCTTATGATTGGCATCATGTTTCCTTCTTGCTCTCCCAGGCACACCACGATTACCATTTCTTTTGAAAAATCGATTTGAGGAACAGGCAATCCAGGTTTTCTAGTTCTATTGATTCGGGAATAAAACTTGTTAAGCGACTTGGCATCCCTGATTGTTGAAGCTTCATACTCCATAATACCACTGTACCCATCCTCGGCCACCAAAACTAAATTGGAATCCGACTGGAGTTCCGCATTCACCTCTTTTTGGGCTTTACATGAGGCCATACAGGCCATGACAAGTAAAATGACATACTTCATCAATCAGTAGGTGTTCTTGAAACGGTACTTATATGCCTTTTCATATACTTCTTCATAAAGTGGTAAGATATTCAAAATATCAAACTTGGAGGCCACCTTAAAGGCATTTTCCTTAAATCTTGAAAGCGTTTCATCCTCCTTTAGGATCTGCAGTGATTTTGACGCCATTCCATCTACGTCGCCAACGTTGGCCAAATATCCAGAAATACCTTCTTTATTTAATTCTGGGATACCCCCAATATTACTGGAAACAACCGCTACCCTGTTGATCATGGCCTCTAGCGCTGCCAGGCCAAAGCTCTCGGATTCCGATGGCAACAGGAACAGGTCTGAAAAACAAAGAATCCTATCTATTTCAGTACTGTTGCCTAAAAACACCACCTTATCCTTGATGCCCAAATCCTCACACTGCTGTTCCGCATATTCTTTTTCAGGTCCCTCGCCAACCATCATTAGTTTGGCTGGAATTTCCTTTTGGATACGATAAAAAATATTTATCACATCCGGTATACGTTTTACCTTTCTGAAATTACTGATGTGCGTTACGATTCGTTCATCCTCGTTGGCCATTAGCGAACGCTGGCAATCTGTATAATCGGTGCTATACTTTGTTCTATCAATAAAATTAGGGATTACCTCTATCTCCTTCTCAATATCGAACAGTTTTAAGGTACTCTGCTTCAAATCCTCGGAAACCGAAGTAACCACATCAGATTTGTTGATGCTAAACGTCACCGCAGGTTTGTAAAATGGGTGTTTTCCAACCAAAGTGATATCCGTACCATGAAGGGTAGTAATCATTGGTATAAAAATACCCTCTTCCTGAAGCATCTTTTTTGCCATATAACCCGCATAGGCGTGCGGAATGGCATAATGCACATGAAGCAGTTCTATGCCATAAAACTTAACTGTATCCACCAGTTTACTCGATAAGGCCAACTCATAGGGCTGATAATGGAATAAAGGATATTCGGGTACATGAACCTCATGAAAATGGATATTATTTCCTAAAAGTTCTAAACGTACCGGTTGTTTGTAGGTAATAAAATGCACCTCATGCCCACGTTCTGCTAGGGCTATTCCGAGTTCAGTGGCCACAACACCACTTCCACCAAAAGTTGGGTAACAGACTATAGCTATCTTCATAAAAACAAATCTAAAGCAATATTTGCTTTTTAATTTATAATGGAATCATAAATCGCCTGCTGGATTCGTGTTCGTAATCCAGATTTTACAAGCTGCGTATTGCTGGCCGATGGGTAGGTTCGATTGGATAAAAAGACATATACCAACTCTTCATCAGGGTCGGCCCAAGTATAGGTTCCCGTAAAGCCACTATGCCCAAAGCTTTTTCGGGACACACATCCGCAGGTAGGACCTTTTTCCTTAATCTGAGGTTTATCGAAGCCCACTCCTCTGCGCACATCTTTATGACAGAAGTAACAAGTATTGAATTTCTTAATCGTCCGTTCGTTCAGGAACCTTACCCCGCCGTAGACTCCTCCCTGCAAATACATCTGCATAATTTTGGCAACGTCGTTGGCATTACTGAACAAACCTGCATGCCCCCCTACCCCACCTTGCATGGCCGCGCCCATGTCATGCACGTAACCCTGAACCGTTTGATAGCGATAATAATTATCCTCTTCAGTAGGAACAATCTCTTCTTTTTCAAATTTTTCCAACGGATTAAAACTAGTATGTTTCAATCCCATGGGGACGTACAGAAAATCATTGATCAAAGTATCCAAGGAAGCTCCATAGGTGTCTTCAATATATTTTTTGAATACATAATAGGCCAAATCGCTATAGCGGTAACGGTTCGATTTTAGCTCTTGCCGCCCTATCCGATTATAAATGGAGTCCTTATAGGCGTCTGTCAGATAAAGATTATCAGCCACCTTGTACGAAAATCCAGTTGTTGGTTTGTCCCGATAGAACTCAGGAGATGGCTTTCTATTCTTGGTCAAGGTCCTAATGTAAAAGGCAATCCACGCCGGAAGTCGCCCATAATGTGATAAAGCCTTTAGCACGGTAACATCCTTTAGTTCCGATTCTTCATATTCTGGGACCAGTTCCTTAAACGTATTGTTCAACGCTATTTTACCCTCCTCCTCCATCTTCATGATCAAGGGCAAGGTGGAAAGAATCTTGGTCAAAGAAGCCAGATCATATATGTGTTCTTGACTCACCTGCTGTTCTGTAGTATACGTAGGCTTTCCAAAACTTTTATTGTATACTACCTTCCCTTTTTTGGCTATTAAAACTTGAGCTCCAGGATACATGAGGGAATCCAAACCTACCTGAACCAAACTGTCCACGGCTGCCAATTTACTAGAGTTAAGCCCCACACGCTCCGGAAAACTATAGCCCAATCTTTGTAAGGGTTTTAGTTTAAGTCCTGTATGCACCGGAAAGCTATCCGAAGCGGAAACAGGCAACTTCCCATTTGCCCCAATAGCACCAAATATGACCTCGGCCACTTTTTCTTGTGCTATTCCACTGTTCTGATATCCTACAACCAAAGCATCAATGGTATCAAAATTGGCAACATCCAAGAGAGCGTAAGGCTTGGCAAAAAGTGCCATAATGGTGTTACTGGTCCGTAGCCTTGATATTTCCTGTAGCCAAAAAAGCTCATTTTCCGAAAACTTGTATGATTTCCAAGGGCTCTTGTTGCTTTTATGGAACCCAATGATGACCAAATTGTATTTGGCAAGTTCTTTACGGTAACTGGCTATATCCTTCGCTTTTACATATGCCACATCCGCATACTGGTTTAGGGTATTCAGGAAGGTGGTGCCTGGGTCATCCCCAAATCCAACATAGGCAATGCGCTTATTTTCAAGTTTTTTGATGGGCAAGATGGAGAAGTCATTTTTTGCGACCGTAATGGCACCTTCCATAGCTTCTTCATACACCACGTCGTTTTCAACCTCGTTTAAATCTTCATACAGGTTTTCCAGCTCAATGGGTTTATGCTCGCTCAGTCCAACCTTGTATTTAGCCATTAATATTTTTTTGACGGATGCGGACAAGCGTTCTTCTGTGATTCGTCCAGTGTTATAGGCTTCTTCAAATTTGGCTTTGGCTTCAAGCACATTTTCCGGCATGAGCAGCACGTCATTTCCAGCTAAAAATGCCTGGAGTTCAACCTCACCTTCCGGAGCAAATTCGGAAACTGCCTTCATGTTCAGGGCATCCGTAAAAATAAGACCTTGAAACCCTAACTCTTCTCGAAGTACACCTGAGATAATCTGTTCTGAAAGTGTGGAAGGAAGACCTTCACGAAGTTCCAAACTAGGTACGCCGAGATGAGCCACCATTACTGAATTTAATCCATTTTCAATGAGTTTTTTGTATGGATAGAGTTCTATGGAATCCAACCGCTGTTTCGAGGATTCAATTAGCGGTAGGGAGTGGTGCGAATCCGTAGCGGTATCTCCATGACCTGGAAAGTGCTTTCCGCAGGTAAGAATTCCAGCCTTTTCCATACCCTTCATGAACGCTATGCCCTTTTGTGCCACATTTACCGGATCTTCACCAAAAGAACGATTTCCAATAATTGGGTTTTTAGGATTATTGTTTACGTCAATATCCGGAGCAAAATTGATATGTACGCCCAATCTTTTGGCATGTTTGCCTATCTGTATACCTACCTTTTCCACCGTGGCGCTATCCTGGATAGCACCCAAGGTCATATTCCAGGGAAAAGCATAGGTGGAATCCAGTCGCATCGCCAACCCCCATTCTGCGTCCATTCCAATAAGTAGGGGCACCTTGGAAGCCGATTGATATTCGTTGGTGAGCTTGGCCTGTCTATCCGGTCCGCCCCTGGAAAAGATAACACCACCAATTTGATGCTCTGCAATTAAGGTTTTTATCCTATCGGTACTGGACTTTGCCTGATTGGACGCCACACTTACCATAAAAAGCTGGCCAATGCGTTCTTGCAAAGACATACCGTCGTATTGGATATTAACCCAAGCCTCCTGAGCTATTGTATCTTTGGTTATCAATGGGTTTTGCTGTCCTTGGAGGACGATACAGCACAATAAGAATAGGGGAAAGTAAAAGTTTATCCGCATAAGAAACTATCTAGGACATCAACTTAATGCTGATAAAAATATTGCATTTCATCGAAGAATGCGCTCAAATTGGGATTATTTACGGAAATCTTCTACAAAAAACGCGAATGCCAACTTTCTCCTGCCGGAATTTCCCAATGTTCCAAATACTCTAGCTTATTGGCCACTAGGTTATTAAAAACAGTGGTGTTTTTGGAGATTGCCTTATCCTTGGCCATCTTCTTAAAGTCCTTCAAGGATTTGTAAGCCACATATTCGCCTTGTTTGAACGAAACGTTCATGCGGTCCAGTAGTTCAACTTTGTATTTTTGCTCCAAACTTTGGATAAAATGTACAGATGCATCAATTGAACATCCTGATGCACTGGCATTGGATTGGTCCAAACCTATTACTATAAATCGTTTGTACTTCATCTCAAAACCCGCTTGAAGTGCACTTCCATGCGCTGTCCATTCGGTGAGGAAATTAGTCAAAGCTTGTTGCACCTCTGTAAGTTCTTCATCTGAAAAACTTCGATTGGATTGATAGATCCAGATTCTTGCGGTATCTGGAAGAGATTGAAAATCAACTAGCATTTTTTAAATAGAATTTGCGATAAGTTCAGCGACATCCAAAACGGCAACACTATCCTCTTTTTCATGCGCTTTGATGCCGTCCGTCATCATGGTATTGCAATAGGGACATCCGGTAGCAATAATATTCGGGTTGGTCTCCAACGCATCTTGTGTTCGCAGTACATTAATATCCATATCCCCTTTCTCCGGTTCCTTGAACATTTGGGCACCACCAGCGCCGCAACAAAGAGCGGACTTTTTGTGGCGTTTCATTTCCACAATAGTCGCGTTGGTATTTTTAAGAACCTCCCTTGGCGCCTCATAAACGGAATTGGCCCTACCCAAATAACAAGGGTCATGGAAGGTGATTCGTTTTTCTTTATAGACTTGCCCTTCCAAGGACAAACGCCCATTGTCTATTAACTCCTTTATATATTGTGTGTGATGGATAACCTCATACTTTCCGCCAAGACCAGGATATTCGTTTTTTAGAGTATTGAAAGAATGTGGGTCGCAGGTAACGATGCGTTTTATTTCATATCCATTAAGCACTTCAATGTTCATCATGGCCTGCATCTGGAATAGGAACTCATTTCCCGCGCGTTTGGCAACATCCCCGGTACAGCTCTCTTCGGGTCCCAACACTCCAAATTCAACGTTGGCCTTGTTCAATATTTTCACAAAAGCCCGCGAAATCTTCTTTGCCCTATCGTCATAACTACCGGCGGACCCTACCCAGAACAATATTTCTGGCTGTGTGCCCTGAGCCATATGCTCTTCCATCGTTTTTACCCTAAGTTCCTCACTCATAGCAACAGTTTTATTCGTTTACCCAATTAAGGCGGTCCATCTGATTATAAGGCCAAGGAGCACCGTTGTTTTCAATATTGGACATCATATTGTTCAGTTCGGTTGGTGCCGCAGATTGTTCCATAACCAAAAACCTTCTCATTTCCACAATGATGGATAATGGGTCAATGCTAACTGGGCAGGCTTGGACACATGCGTTGCAGGTAGTACAGGCCCACAATTCCTCCCTACTGATGTAATCATCCAATAACTGTTTGCCATCAGGTACAAACTCGCCTTTGTTGGCATCCATGTTTTTTCCCACTTCTTCCAGACGATCACGCGTATCCATCATAATCTTTCGGGGGGACAGCTTTTTTCCCGTTTGATTGGCTGGGCATTCCGAAGTACATCGCCCGCACTCGGTACAGGTATAGGCGTTCATCAACTGCACCCAGTTTAAGTCCATGACATCGGATGCCCCAAACTTTTCAGGCTCCGGCGCATCCTCAGGTGGTGCAGCATAAGGGTCTGCCGATGGGTCCATCATCAACTTTACCTCATCCGTAACCGCCTTTAAATTATTGAATTCTCCCTGTGGTTTCAGTTTGCCATAAAAAGTATTTGGGAATGCCAGTAGAATGTGAAGGTGCTTGGAGTAGTAGAGATAATTTAGAAACGCCAATATACCCAAAATATGCAGCCACCATGCGCTCCGTTCCAATACTATCAAGCTAGAAATAGAAGTATCCTGAAACAAGGTGGCGATAAACTGACTTATTGGAAAAGCTCCTGCCTTCGTATAATGGGGGGCATTCAGTTGTTGCAATTGAAAATCTGCCGCATTCATGGTCAAAAACAGCAGCATCAAGACCATTTCAATGTAGAGAATCATGTTACCATCCATTTTAGGCCAACCCTCCATTTCGGGTTTAACGAACCGCTTCAAACGGACGATATTTCTTCGAATCCAAAAGATAACAACAGCTACGATAACCAATAGGGCCAAAATTTCAAACGACGCGATCAAAACATTGTAGATCGCGCCTAAAGGCGCGAAGATGCGATGTGTGCCAAAAAGTCCATCAAGAATAATTTCCAGTACTTCAATATTGATGATAATAAAACCAACATAGACAATGATGTGCATTAAGCCCGCAACTGGGCGTACCACCATTTTACTCTGACCCAAGGCTATTCGAGCCATATTTTTCCATCTTTCGGAAGTATCTCCCGAAACATCAACCTCTTTTCCAAGCTTAATATTACGGGAAAGCCTTTTTACATTTCGAGTGAAAAAGGCAACGCCAAAGATGAGCACTACCGCAAAAAGGATATTGGGTATGTATTCCATAAGTTAATTTTGCTTTTCAGCCGCTGGGTCATTTTCGGGTAGCTCGTAATCCTTTTGTTTTTTTCCAAAAACAGAAACGTTGACATAGCGTTTTGG
>JBCCUY010000127.1:0-8975 GCA_039196145.1 Bacteroidota bacterium | reverse complement strand
CGGATAATTCCCTGGAAGATTCCACACAAACGGCACTTAAAAAATATGCGCGGGCCGATCTCCTAGCCTATCAGAATCAGAAAGAGAAAGCGATTGCCGCTCTGGAGGACATTTTACAGAACCATAAAGGTGAAAAAATTGAGGATGAAGCCCTATTGCGTCAAGGACAACTGTTGGAATCCCAAAAGAAGTATGAGGATGCGGAGTTCAACTACAGGAAGATTGTGGAATTCTATACCCAAGATATTTTGGCTGATGATGCTTACTTTGCACTTGGGGAGCTATACCGAACCATATTGGATGAACCCGAAAAAGCAAAGACCCATTACGAAAAGATTATTTACAACTACCAAGACAGCTATTATTTCCCTTTGGCCCGTAAGCATTTTAGAAGGCTTCGAGGCGATGCCATTAACTAATTCTTCCCTACTTTTGGCCCATGCTGATTTACAATGTTACTATCAATATAGATGAAAGTGTCCACGATGAATGGCTAGGCTGGATGCGAGATAAACACATACCGGATATGTTGGCCACCGGAAAATTTTCACATGCCAAAATGACCAAGGTTTTGGTCGAAGAAGATATGGGCGGAGTTACCTATTCCGTACAGTATACCACCAAAGACCGGGAAACCTTGGAATCCTATTACCAAGAAGATGCGGAACATATGCGTTCTGAGGGACAAAAGTTGTTCGCCAATAAGTTTGTGGCCTTTCGTACCGAGTTGGAAATCGTAAGTCAACAAATCCCCTAGTAATGGCCTATTTGTTTACCTATGGAACACTGCAGGATGTGCAGGTACAGCACTATATTTTTGGAAGGGAGTTGGAAGGAAAACCAGATGTCCTACCTGGATTTCAAAAACAAGAGAATGCAGTATATGGCAGATATCCATTGGTTGTTAAAACAAATGATGCCAAAGATGGGGTGGCGGGTATGGCCTATTTGGTCACAGATGAAGATTTGTCCAAAGCAGACATCTATGAAACCAGCGCATATACAAGAAAATTGCACACGTTGGTCTCGGGCCTAGAGGCTTGGCTCTATGTTAAAAATTCAGATTAACTTGCAAAAAAACACCCGGTGTCCCATAAAAAAAAGAAGAAATTTGGGAATGGAAAGTCCAAAAAAGCTGCAAAAGGGCACAAAGAGGATGCTGTAAAGGCCAAAAAACATTTGGGTCAGCATTTTCTAAAGGACGAATCCATAGCCCGAAAAATTGCCGACACCCTCTCCTTGAAAGGTTATAAAAACGTTCTGGAAATAGGTCCTGGAATGGGTGTTTTGACCAAATACCTTTTATTAAGGGATTTGGATTTAGTCGCTATGGACTTGGATGAAGAATCCATAGTTTACCTCAACCATAGTTTTCGTTTAGAACATCCCAAAGTATTTGATCAAAATAATCGGCTGAACATCATTGAAGCCGATTTTCTAAAGTTCGATTTAAACCAACTCTACGGAAGCGAGCAGTTTGCCATTACTGGTAATTTTCCCTATAACATTTCCAGTCAAATTGTTTTTAAACTTTTGGAAATGCGACGGCAAATTCCAGAGTTTTCTGGGATGTTCCAAAAAGAAGTGGCCCAACGTATCTTCGAATCCCCCGGCAGCAAAACTTACGGCATACTCTCCGTTTTGGTTCAGGCTTTTTACGCCGCAGAATATCTTTTTAGCGTACCTCCCCAAGTATTCGACCCTCCACCAAAAGTACATTCAGGTGTGCTTCGGCTAGTACGAAAAGACAACCTAAAACTCCCTTGCGACGAACATCTTTTCTTCAAAGTGGTGAAGACAGCTTTCAACCAAAGAAGAAAGACCCTCAGGAACAGCCTTAAAACTTTTCATCTATCCGATAATCTAAAAGAAGATACTATCTTTGACCAGCGCCCGGAACAGCTTAGCGTAGCTGATTTTACTGGGTTAACACAGAAGATAGCCGATGACTCCGTTTAAACTCACAGATGAGCTAATTGTTGAAATCCAACAATTGATCGAGGACAAAAAGAACACTGCCCTACGATCAATGATGAAGGAATTCCACTATGCCGATATCGCAGAAATTGCGGAGGAGCTCAAGGTGGACGAGGCTACCTATCTCATCAAACTTCTGGATAGTGAAAAGACCTCAGATATCCTAGCCGAAATGGACGAGGATATCCGAGAAGCCGTATTGAACAATCTTTCCGCAAAAGAAATAGCCGGGGAGTTGGAAGAACTGGATACGGATGACGCCGCCGACATTGTTGGAGAATTGCCAAAAGAAATCGTCCAAAAGGTAATTTCACAAATAGAGGATAAGGAGCATGCTGCTGACATTGTTGACCTGTTGCGCTACGATGAGGACTCAGCGGGCGGCCTTATGGCGAAAGAGTTGGTAAAAGTAAATGAGAACTGGAATGTACTTACCTGTGTTAAAGAGATGAGGGCCCAGGCGGAAAACGTGACCAGAGTCCACTCTATTTATGTGGTTGATGATGAGGAAAAACTAAAGGGCCGACTTTCTCTTAAAGACTTGCTTACCACCTCGACCAAAACCCATATTAAGGACGTGTATATTCCCAAAGTAGATGCGGTAGATGTCAACGAAAAATCTGAGGAAGTGGCCAAAATTATGTCCAAGTACGATTTGGAGGCCATTCCCGTGGTCGACGAAATTGGAAGATTGGTCGGCAGAATTACCATTGATGACATTGTGGATGTAATCAAGGAGGAAGCGGATAAAGACTATCAGTTGGCAGCAGGTATCTCACAAGACGTGGAAGCCGACGACAGCATTTGGGAGCTTACCCGCGCCCGGCTTCCTTGGCTTATCCTTGGACTATTTGGAGGATTGGGTGCGGCAGGCATCATGGGAGGATTTGAGGAAATGATTGCTCAGCACGCTATTTTATTTTTCTTTACCCCTTTAATTGCCGCAATGGCCGGTAACGTGGGAGTGCAATCCAGCGCCATTATCGTTCAAGGACTGGCCAATGATGATTTGAAAGGAAGTATAAGCAATCGTTTGGTCAAAGAAATGCTCCTATCGCTTTTAAACGGATTAATCTTGGCCGTCCTGCTACTCATCTTCACATGGATATGGAAAGGGGATTTTGCCACTGCACTGGCCATTTCCATTTCCTTGGTTGCAGTAATTATCGTGGCCGGGATTATCGGCACCTTTATCCCTTTATTTTTGCATCAAAGGGGAATTGATCCTGCCATCGCAACAGGTCCCTTTATTACAACCAGCAATGATATTTTTGGTATTTTAATTTACTTCTGGATTGCCAAGCTTGTTTTGGGTATTTGAGACCTTTTTAAAATACCACTACCAGTAGTTTGGAAAGCTGTGCTCCAATAATTGCCCAAACCACCGTTTCTTGGAAACCCGCTGTTAAAAGCACATGCACCAAAACGAAAGCCAACAGACCCTGGATATAAGGCTTAATTTTTCCTGACTTTAATCTATCCCAAAGAAGAAAGCCAAGTAAGGATCCTTCCATGACCAAAAGATCCCAATCCAGGTTTGGCAGTCCAACGGATTCAAAATCAATTCTACCTATAGTTGGACCCAAAAGGGAAACCGAGGAAACAATAACATATCGCATATGTATTCTTGGTCTTCGGACATTCTTGATGGCCATCAGATAGAATAGTCCAAAAATCAAAATTTGTGTGAATGGGAAAAACAACTGTTGCACGCTCTCCGTTGTCAATGCTATTTTTCCGTCAACAAACAAGGAATGATATAGCATCATAAATATGGAGATGAGTAAAATGGGCACAAGGCCGTAGGACCATCTTCCAATCCATTGATGTGCTTTTCGTTTTCCCTGCAAAATCAAAATGGGTTGTGCTATCAATATTCCGCACCATAGGGTCATCAAAACCGCATGAAAATGCACATAAAAATGCTGCTTTTCCATAAGTGCCAATCGACCTAGGTATTTTTGGAATCCGATGGGTGCCAAAATCAAAATCAAAACAAAGAACCAGGGTAGGTATTTATAGGTTCGTTCCATTCAAGCTTATTTTTTGACTCAATATCCTGAAACAGAAAATTTCCCCGGCCCTAGAAACAGCAAACCAACAAAGGCACCTAGATAAAGCAAGGAGAGTTCCTTGTATTCAAATGGGTCTCCATGGTGCTGAACAAAAAATGCAACCAGAAAAATGCATATAAGCGGAATACAGGCCCATCTAAACCACCAGCCCAAAAGCACTAAAGACGTACAGAAAAATTGCCCGAAAACCACCAGGGTTTTAGAAATTCCCATTCCAATACCAAGGGGGTCGGCGTAGTCAAAATTACCGCTGATTAGATCGTTAAATGAGGGCAAGCCGTAGTTCAAAAAAAGGGTTCCGCCAAAAATCAATCGCAACAGTAGTCTGCCCAAATCTTCTGAATAGGGAAGGTTTTGTAACTTCATTTGTAAAGTTTTATGTTTTTGTTTAAAAAGATTTTTTTAAAAATAGATTATCTTGAAAGTTGGCTAACAATACTTTCAATGCCCTAGCTTCAAACAGGGGTTTTGGGTATTGAAATAGGGGTGAATCATTAACCAGCGCATATGACAAAAGCAAGCTTTTCTTCCCATTTTAGAAATCCGTTGTTCATTTTCATGTTTTATCTGGTGATGGTACTCCCCCATTTTACAATCTTTTGTGCCATTGACTTGTCCGGTACCTTGTTTTGGACAAATATGGAAGTCTGTGCAAATACCTTCATTGTGGATAGTTTTTTGGAAAATTCCATTTGGTCGGTTCTATTTATTGTACTCATTTTTGAATGCCTTCGCTGGGGCGACAAAGTGTTTGGGATAGGAGAAAAACCCCCGAACCTGCAAAATCAAGCAAAGGTTTTCCTAATTCTGCTTGTTGCATTTGTATGCTGGCTGGCCATATCCCTCTTTTTTGAATGGCTGGCGACATCCATTGGAAGAACATTCCCGATGGAACACCCTGTTGATCTATTCCTAAAAGTTCAAATCTATGGTTTCATTGCCTTTCATTTGAACGGCCATTTGAAACGTCGCTATTTTAAAAAACATCCTTTGCAGAAAACTATTGGGGTGCACGATGGTATAAAATCACTTACCGTTACAGTTGGAAGTATAAAATGGGTTGAAAAAATTGGGAAGAAATATTATTTGTTCACCGAAGAAGGAAAATTCAAGGTGGATAAGAATCTTCAGGAGCTGGAGACTTTGCTTCCAGGTTCTAACTTTAGGCGAATCAACCGATCGGCCATAATTAATATGCATGAAATCGCAAATTTCTCCTTTTGGGAAAATGAAAAATACGTATTGACCCTTAAAAATGGGAAGGAATTTGTAATGACGAGGAAGAGACTCAACGTCCTTAAAAATGATTTGCGGCAAATTTCAAGAACGGCCTCCTTTTGGGGAAAAGTTCCACTTTTGAAAGTATTTCCTTCCCAACGAAACTAAAAAACACATCCATTTTATGAAATCAATCAATCTAAAAGAGAAGCACGCTGCATTTGCCAAACAATGGCATCCTCATCAAATCGCGGTAGTTGATGACATGCAAGTCTTGTTGGCAAAACTGCAAGGAGAGTTTGTATGGCACGCCCATGAGCATGAGGATGAACTTTTCCAAGTCATCAAAGGAACCTTGTACATGCAGTTTAGAGATCGTACCGAAATTGTCCGGGAAGGAGAGCTTATAGTGGTTCCTAAAGGTGTAGAACACAATCCGATGACCAAAAACAATGAGGAGGTACATGTGATGCTGTTTGAAAAAATGACCATTGCGCATACGGGAAACGTTCTACATGAAAAAACCCAGACGGACTATCCCAAAATCTAGTAATTGTATATTTGGCCAATGAAAGTTCTCCACCTAGACACCAACCACCCTTTACTTTTAGAACAGTTTGAAGCCTTAGGTTTTGAAAATCATGAAGATTATGAGTCCAGCAAAGCACAGGTCGAAGCGAAAATCGATTTGTATGATGGGGTCATTATAAGAAGCAGGTTTACCATAGACCGGGATTTTTTGGACAAGGCCACCAACCTAAAATTCATTGGCCGTCTTGGAGCGGGCCTGGAAAATATAGATACTGCCTACGCCAAGCAAAAAGGTGTTTTTTTGGCCTCCGCTCCCGAGGGAAATCGGAATGCCGTTGGAGAGCATACATTGGGAATGCTTTTATCCCTTATGAACAAGATGTCCAAAGCCAATAGGGAAGTAAAAAAGGGAAAGTGGGAGCGTGAGGGCAACAGGGGTGTGGAACTTGATGGTAAAACCGTGGGCATTATCGGATATGGAAATATGGGCAAGGCCTTTGCCAGGAAGCTTCAAGGTTTTGATCTGGAGATTATCTGTTATGATATTGTTGGAGGCGTTGGAGATGAAAATGCCAGACAGGTCGGCATTATGGAGTTTCAGCAAAAATCGGACGTGGTAAGCCTTCATGTGCCACAAACCGATTTGACAATAGGCATGGTAAACTCGGAATTCATTGAAAAATTCCATAAACCATTTTGGTTGCTGAATACGGCTAGAGGGAAATGCGTGATCACGAAAGACTTGGTAACCGGGCTCAAATCGGGCAAGGTGCTTGGTGCGGGACTCGATGTGCTGGAATACGAAAAAAAGTCCTTTGAAAACATGTTTGTGCAAAAACCAAAGGCGTTCAAATATCTACGAAAGGCCAAAAATGTGCTGCTGACTCCTCATGTAGCCGGATGGACCGTGGAAAGCAAAGAAAAGTTAGCCCAGACCATTGTGGACAAAATCAAGGGCAGATTTTGCTAAATTTAGCGGGTGAAGAAAACCGTGTTTGTTTTTTCTGCCTTGATTATCGCTCTACTTGCACTTTTTCAGCTTAGCAAGTACGCTTATATCTCCGGAGACATCTCCATAGAAATTGGTATTGCCATCATTGCGTTGGTCTTTTTTGCAATTGGTGTTTACATCAATAAAAAAAGCCTTCAAAACCAAAATATCGTCTCACAAAGGATAGATTCCAAAAAAATTGAGACCCTTGGGATCAGCAAGAGGGAATATGAAGTTCTTATTGGCATTTCGGAAGGGTTATCAAATCGGGAAATTGCCGACAAACTTTTTGTTTCGGAAAGTACCATAAAAACCCACGTGTCCAACCTCCTGATCAAGCTGGACGCCAAACGAAGGACCCAAGCCATTCAAAGGGCCAAAGCTCTACAAATTTTGCTGCCTTAGCCCTATTTCCGCTAAAGTTCCAAGGTTTTGGTACTTTAGTATGAGTCCTTTTGATGAGGACCTATTTATCTTTAGTCCAACCTTCTAAATAACGGAATATGAAAAAAACAGTTTTACGTTACGGAACTTACGGAGCCATAACCATATGTGTCCTCTTCCTTCTGAGTTGGTTCCTTTTGGGCGATTTACCATTTTCAACCCAAGAAGTTTTAGGATATGCTTCTATGGTTATTTCTTTGGGCTTTGTCTTTTTTGGAATAAAGCATTTTAGGGACAAGGAAAATGGCGGTACCATAAGTTTTAAAAAGGCATTGACCATTGGAATTCTCATAAGTCTTATCACAGCCTTGGCATTTGGAATTTTGGATGTTATCTATACGGAAATCCTTAATCCCGATTTTATGGAGGCCTATTATCAAGCTACAATTTCCAACCTTCGGGAAAACCTCCCACCAGAGGAATTTGAAGTGCAACTTGCAGAAATTGAAGCACAAAAGACCATGTTCTCCAACCCCTTGTTTTCCTTTGCCCTAATGGCGATGACCGTTTTCGTTATCGGATTTATTATCTCATTGATCTCCGCGCTTATTTTACAACGGAAGTAAAAAGCCCTACAAAATTGATATTATGACCATAGAAGCCAAAACTCCGGATGAGTATATCAGCAAACTACCGGAAGACAGAAAAGAAGCGGTTTCCAAGCTACGGAAAACCGTTAGGACCAATCTACCTAAAGGGTATCACGAATGCATTAGCTATAAGATGATAGGATATGTGGTGCCGCACAGCAAATACCCTGATGGGTACCATTGCGATCCCCAATTGCCCTTACCATTCATCAATATTGCTTCGCAAAAAAAATATGTGGCGCTCTATCATTCCGGTATTTATGCTAGTAAAGAACTATCGGATTGGTTTGTTGGCGAGTACCCCAAACATGTAAAGACGAAGTTGGATATGGGGAAAAGTTGTATTCGATTTAAAAAAGTGGATCAAATCCCCTATGGGCTTGTTGCCGAGCTTTGCCAAAAAATGACTCCTGATCAATGGATTCAGATATATGAAAAGAACATTAAAAAACAATCATGAAAAAAAGAGTAACCGGATTAGGAGGTTTTTTCTTCAAATCCAAAGATCCGAACAACACAAAAGAATGGTACAAAACCCATTTGGGCCTAAACACGGACCAATACGGTTGCACGTTTTGGTGGAAAGACAAAGAAGGTAATGACTGTTCCACCCAATGGAGCCCCTTTAAAGAGGACACAGCATACTTTCAACCCAGCGAAAAACAGTTTATGATGAACTTCAGAGTGGAAAACTTGCGGGAATTATTAGCGGCATTGAAAGAAGAAGGGGTTACCATAGTTGGTGAAATCGAAGAATATGACTATGGTAAATTTGGTTGGATCATGGACCCGGATGGCAACAAACTGGAACTTTGGGAACCTGTTGATAAAGCATTTCTTTAGGTATCGATTTATTTGCTACATTTAAAACTCGTTAACCAACATATTAAAACCATGTCTGAAGAAAAAAAAGATTTAGGAGATAAGGCCGAAGAGGCTTTTGATAATGCCAAAGAAACTGCTAAAGATGCTGCAGAAGATGTAAAGGAAGCGGCCCAGGAGTTCAAGGAGGATGTAAAGGATGCCTTTGATCCTAAAAACCCTGAAAGTGGTAAAACCGTTGCCATTATTGCCCACTTAACATTGATTGGTTGGATTATAGCCATCATTATGAACAGCAGCAACAAAACGGAAGTGGGTTCCTTTTAT
>JBCCUY010000126.1:0-9010 GCA_039196145.1 Bacteroidota bacterium | reverse complement strand
CCTATAGCTGTTATTTTCTATTTTTCCTGCTGACTTTTGACCTACTTTGACCCTGCCTGTAACTATTGCACTGTTACCATGGAATACCAACTCCATTTCGTCCATTTCATATTGAAATACCTCTAGGTTCCCTTCCTTAATTTCAGCACTACGCTTTTTTAAATAACCAATCCAAGCTTCCTTGCCAAAGGATTTGGAGGATCCATTGGTGTGCACATAATTGGAGGTAATCATTGAATCCAAGGTATCTACATCACCATTTTGAAATGCTCTGTTGAATTGATTTAGGGCGACCAACTGTTCGTCCTTTACTGCTTTAGGGGTGTTCTCCCCTGATTGCTGGGACATGCATGGGGTTAAGCATAGCATCAAGAAGATAAAAAGAAGAGATATTGATTGTTTCATTGCTAGATGGTTTAGCATTGTTCAAAAATATTGGTGCCAGTTTCACCCGGTCTGGATTTCCACTCAAAATGTTCAGTTAGCCGAATTTTGTTTTCTGGACCATGTGATAGCTCGGCTTTGGACATACCATTGTCCAGCTTACCATCGATTTGCAATTGGCAGTAACTAAAGTGGAGCGCGGACTCTTGTAAACTGCCCACCAAAAATCCCATTTGTATCTGACCTCCAGCGTAAGTTGCATAAACAAGGTTTTCCTTTTGAGAAAATTGAAACAAGGTTTCATGGTTAACTACTCCGTTTGCAGCAGTCTGGATGACCCTCATTTGTACACGGTCCAGATTGAATCTCATAAACCTTGGCATTGAGTTGGGCGCCAGATGTGACTATTCTAAGCTTTCCAAAAATATGTTCCGAAACTTGATTTTTCCTTTTCCCGCAGCTTGAAGCCCAATATGTCCCTCTTCCAAACTAGTATCAACATGATTGGCGGTCAGGGTGTCATTGACCCATACGCTTATTTGGTCCCCTTGATTCCGAATTCGATACGTATTCCATTGATTCAAGGTGCTTACCTTTGCCAAGGGAACGGCCTTGGTTACAATGGACCCAGTTCTAAACTCTTGATTGGGATGTAAATCCCAAATATTAATTTCATGACAGTCCTTCGCATCAATATTTAAGGTTTTGCAACGTAAAAAGACTCCAGAATTTATGGTGCTATCCGGGTGAAACTCCAAGGTCAGTTCAAAGTCCTTGTATGTTTTTTGGGTCATTACAAACCCATTGCCTTCCGTAATACTGCCCTCTAGAGCACCGTTTGTAAAAGCCCATGAAGCGTCTCCTTCTTTTATCCAGTCTTTGGTCTTTTCCTGAAAAAGGACTTCTCTCTTCTGACAAGAGCTAGTTAGTATTAACGTTGAAATGGCGAATAGAAAAACTACTGATTTAGTCATGGAATTATAGGGTTTAATAATGGTTGGTGGAAATTCTTTAGACGTCGCAACGCATAAATCCATCTTTAAGGGCTTCAATTTTGTCATCCCAAGTGGTGATAAACTCCTGGGCCACATAACCTTTGAACCCGGTGTCCAAAATGGCCTTAATGATGGCAGGGTAGTACAATTCTTGGGTCTCATCAATCTCGTTTCTTCCGGGTACTCCGGCTGTATGGTAATGGCCAAAATAAGGATGATAGTTTTGGATGGTTCTGATAATATCCCCTTCCTGGATCTGCATATGATATATATCAAACAACAGCTTAAAGTTGTCACTGCCCAACCGCTTGCAAAGTTCAACGCCCCATAATGAACTATCACACATATAATCCGGATGGTTGACCTGGTTGAACAATTCCATTTGGATGACAACTCCATGTTCTTCTGCCAAGGGCATTATTTGAGATAGCCCGTCCACACAGTTCTGAAGTCCTACATAATCGTTCATACCCCTGCGATTACCGCTGAAACAAATCAAATTCGTGTACCCCGCTTCCGCTACCTTCGGAATTACATCTGTATAGTTGTTGATTAGGGTCTCATGGTATTGGGGGTCGTTCCAACCTTCTGTAAGACTGATTTCCGCTCCGTTGCACATGGAGCAATGGACGTTGTACTTTTTCAATAGGGGCCAATCCGTGGGCCCAATAAGGTCAATGGCTTTTACGCCAAGTCCATTGAGTACTTTCAAAAATTCCTCAAGGGGAAGATGGTCAAAGCACCACTGGCATACACTATGGTTCACATTGTGCTTTAGCTCAAAATCCTTGATGGGTTTCTTTTCTTTGGCATTGATTGAGGTGGTGGCAAGACCGGCTGCTCCTGCGGCTGAAGTGGCTATAAAATTTCTTCTTTTCATGAACGGGTATTTGGAGTAGGAAAGATACTATTTTTGTCCGAAGCGATGGAACTTAAACCTGATTCAAAAAAATTGTTGGAACTGGCCCACTACAGAATGCCATTTGGCAAATACAAAGAACGGTATTTGGTGGACTTGCCCTTGGCCTATTTGGTCTGGTTCAGGCAAAAAGGATTTCCATCTGGAAAACTGGGGGAATATCTTACCACGATGCTGGACATTAAGGAAAATGGATTAGAGCCGCTCATAAGAAAAATCCAGAAAGAATTTCCAAAGGAATAATCCAGAATTCCGAAGGCAATTTGTACCTTTACACCCCGTAATAGAAATCCCAATATGTCACAGACCAAGTACATTTTCGTTACGGGGGGCGTTACTTCTTCCCTAGGAAAAGGAATTATCGCCGCTTCTTTGGCCAAGTTGCTTCAGGCTAGAGGTTACCGGACCACCATTCAAAAATTAGATCCCTATATCAACGTAGATCCAGGTACCTTAAATCCCTATGAGCATGGAGAATGCTATGTAACCGACGATGGAGCGGAAACGGACTTGGACCTAGGACACTATGAACGTTTTCTAAATGTTCGGACCTCCCAGGCAAATAATGTCACTACAGGTAGAATTTATCAAAGCGTTATAGAAAAGGAGCGTAAAGGCGAATTTTTGGGCAAAACAGTTCAGGTGGTGCCCCATATCACCAATGAGATTAAGGAACGCATCCAAATCTTGGGCAAAAGCGGGGATTATGATATTGTGATCACAGAGATAGGTGGTACCGTTGGCGATATTGAATCCCTCCCCTATATAGAGGCCGTTCGACAGTTACTATGGGAGGTCGGCGATACCAATGGCATTGTGGTGCATCTTACATTGGTGCCATTTTTATCCGCTGCTGGCGAGTTGAAGACCAAACCAACCCAGCACTCGGTAAAAACCTTGATGGAAAGCGGGATCAAAGCGGATATTTTGGTCTGTAGGACGGAGCACCAGATTTCCGAGGACATAAAAAGAAAATTGGCCCTCTTTTGTAACGTACGCAAAGAAGCCGTTATCCAGTCCATTGATGCTTCCACTATATATGACGTACCTGTTTTGATGCAGGAAGAAGGTCTTGACAAAGTTGCACTTGAAAAACTGGCCCTTCCCAATGATGTGGAACCACAATTGGAACAATGGAACCAATTTCTGGAAAAGCACAAGAATCCAAAACATAAGGTGGTCATTGGACTTATTGGTAAATACGTGGAACTGCAGGATTCCTATAAATCCATTTTGGAGTCCTTTATACATGCCGGAGCAGCCAATGAGGTAAAGGTGGAAGTGCGTTCCATTCACTCCGAACATTTATCGGTCAATAACATTGACAAAAAGTTAATGGGACTCGATGGTTTGTTGGTAGCACCAGGATTCGGTGAACGTGGTATAGAAGGTAAGATTTTGGCAGTCCGTTATGCACGCGAGAACGATGTTCCTTTCTTGGGTATCTGTTTGGGCATGCAAATGGCCGTTATTGAGTTTGCCCGAAATGTTCTTGGGTTGACGGAGGCTAATTCTACAGAGATGGCACCCAACACCCCAAGTCCTGTTATAAATTTAATGGAAGAGCAAAAATTGGTTACGGATATGGGGGGTACAATGCGTTTGGGCGCTTGGGAATGTCAGCTTGCAGCTGGAAGCCTTGTGCACGAGGTATATGGAACTACCGATATAGCGGAACGACATAGGCATCGCTTTGAATTTAACAATGCATACAAGGAACAGATGGAGGAAGCAGGGCTTAAGGCAACGGGATTTAATCCCAAGACCGGCTTGGTAGAGGTTATAGAGATTCCGTCACATCCTTGGTTCATTGGGGTGCAATACCATCCGGAATATAGAAGCACTGTGGCCAGCCCGCATCCGTTATTTGTAGGTTTTGTAAAAGCGGTATTGGCCCAAAAGCAACAACAAACTAATGCCAGTTTGGCATAAACTGCAGTTTTGGACATATATTTGCCACCTGAAAAGCGCAGACAGGTTTTTCACTAAATAACTTTCATGGAAGAAAAGAAATTGGATATCAATTCCATTATTGGATTTGTGTTGATTTTTGGAATACTCATTTTTATGTTCTATCGAAATCAACCTACACCCGAGGAATTGGAAGCGCAAAAGACAGAGCAAGATAAAATTGAGGCAGCCGTAAAACAGGAAGAAGAGGAAAAGAAACCTCAGATAGAAACTCCGACACCCATTAATTTACAAGATTCTACGGCGGTGGCCGATTATAAGAATACCGTAGGGGCCTTTGGTTTTACCTCGACCACGGAAGGAACGACAAAACTGGAAAACGAAGTATTGTATTTGAAGGTTTCCAATAAGGGAGGTCAGATCATAGAGGCAAAGATGAAAAATTTTGTCACCTACGATTCCGTGCCGGTGTATTTGGTAAAGGATGGCAATGCAAATTTTGGCATCAATTTTACAACATCGGACAACCGGGTTTTGAATACCGCCGATTTGTTCTTTGAACCAGAATTGTCTACAAACGGAGATAACAAGGTGCTTTCCATGAAGGCCAAAGTTGCTGAAAATCAGTTTTTGGAATACCGTTATGAGATGAAGTCCAATGACTACCTATTGGACTTCACTATCCGTTCCCAAGGTTTAAATGGGGTCATTAATTCTAGTAGACCAATTGACTTACAATGGGATCTAAAAGGTATAAGGCACGGTAAAAGTGTGAAGTACGAGAACCGATATACGCGTTTGACATACAACCATGAAGATGGAAAAATCAGTAAGCTTTCGGAAAGTAGTGAATCCGATCAGGAAACCGAGGAAGACATTAAATGGTTGTCCTACAGGCAGCATTTTTTCAGTTCTATCTTAACTTCTGATTCCCATTTTAAGACGGCCGAGCTAAGCTCTCAAAACTTGGTGGAGGAAGAAAGTAAGGAAACCAAGTTTACCAAGATTTATAAAACCAAAGCCCCCTTAGAGCTACAAGGTGGGGAATTATCCCAGAATATGCATTGGTATTATGGACCAACCGATGTTAAGATTTTGGAGCAATATGAAAACTTGGGATTGGCAGATTCCATACCCTTTGGTTGGGGAATTTTCGGATGGATCAATCGCTATATATTCACGCCGTTCTATAATTTTCTGAGTTCCTTCCTGCCGTTTGGTATTGCAATAATTGTAATGACCATTTTGGTACGATTGGCCTTGTCACCGGTAACCTATAAGTCTTATCTCTCACAGGCCAAGATGAAGGTATTGAAACCTGAGATTACCGAAATCAATGAGAAGTTTAAGGACAATGCAATGAAGAAGCAGCAAGAAACCATGAAGTTGTACAATAAGGCAGGGGTGAGTCCCATGAGTGGATGTATACCGGCATTGTTACAATTGCCTATTTTCTACGCACTCTTCATGTTCTTCCCAACCTCATTTGCGTTACGACAAAAGTCTTTTCTTTGGGCTGAGGATTTGGCTTCCTATGACTCCATTTTCGAGTGGACAAACCACATCCCCGTCATTTCAAGCTTCTATGGTAACCATGTGAGTTTGTTCCCAATTTTGGCTTCTATCGCCATATTCTTTTATATGACATTGACGACGGGTCAAACCATGCAAATGCAGCAGCAGCCAGGCATGCCCAATATGAAATTCATCATGTATCTTTCTCCACTTATCATGTTGATTTTCTTTAATAATTACGCCAGTGGATTGAGTCTGTATTATTTCGTATCCAACTTGATCACCATCTTTATTATGTTGGCCATCAAGAATTATATTTTGGATGAGGATAAAATCCATGCGCAGATTCAGGAGAACAAAAAGAAGCCTAAAAAGGAAAATAAGTTCCAAAAGAAAATGCGCGAAATGATGGAGCAGGCGGAAGAACAAAAAAAGTCTGGCCGAAGATAACGTTTATTAAAAACAAAAACTCCCCCAGTCGCTTGGGGGAGCTTTCACCATTTATAGGTATAGTTTGGAAAGATTTGGGACTCCAAAGATGCCACATAAAACCAGCCTAAAAAATTAATAGTTGTCAAACGGCCTTTTTTTGTATGGTAAAGAGACCACATTTGATGTGTCATCGACGAACGGTTAAACCTTATAGATAAAGGAACTCCCTTAAGTTAGATTAAGGGAGTTCTTTTGTAATATTTGACCTACAAAACCAACGGTCAAACACGTTTTGAATTAATGAAGAGCATTCAAAACTTCTCTTGGCAACAGCACTTTGTCTATAACATGAACAATGCCGTTGCTTGCTTCGTTATCTGGACCTTCAACTCTGGCATCTACGTGGGTCTTATCCCGGATAAAGACACCATGGTTGATAATCGCGAACAGGGATTCTCCTTGTACCGTATGAAGTCGTTGATGATTATAAAGTTCCGTTGAGGCAACCGCTGCTCCAGCCACCACATGATAGGTTAGGATTTTGGCCAGCAGTTCTTTTTCCGCCTCGGTATCAAAGTCCTCCAAACTGTTGTAATCGTCGCCCAAAGTATTTAACAAATCTGCAAAAGCTTGGTTGGTCGGAGCAAATACCGTGAAAGGACCATCTCCACTCAATACTTCAACCAAACCAGCATCGGCTTGGATAAGGGCATCTACCAGTAGACTCAAATCATCAACGGACTGGGCCAGTTCCACAATATTTGGAGTTGGGGGGAACAAAATGTCTAGGACCTCTTGAGGTAAAAGTACTTTGTTGATGACGTGAACCACACCGTTGCTGGCTTCCACATCTGGTAACACCACAGTGGCATTAGCATCTGTTGCATCTTCAATATGTACGGTTCCATTTTTAATGTTGATGCCTACATTTTCCCCTTGGAACGTAGTTATGTGCTGTCCATCGGATAAATCAGCGGAGAAAGCGGCTGTACCTGCTACCACATGATAGGTAAGTACTTTTACCAAAATGGCAATTTCCTCATCCGTATCAAAATCACTGAGGCTGTGGAATCCTAGGAAGTCCAAAAGGTCTTCAAAAGCCTTATTTGTGGGCGCAAACACTGTGAAAGGACCGGCGCCACTAAGTGTTTCCACAAGTCCCGCGTCCGCAGCGATAAGGGCATCCACCAACAAACTAAGGTCGTCAGTTTCTATAGCTATTTCAACGATGTTTTTGAGTTGTAAAGAGGCTACAAAATCAATGGCTACTTGTGGCAATAGAACTTTGTTGATCACATGAACCACCCCATTACTGGCCTTAACATCTGGAAGTACCACTTTGGCATTTTCGTTCGAAGCATCAACAATATAAACATAACCATCTTTAAGGCTGATGCCGACATTGTCTCCCTGAACCGTTGGGATGTGCTGTCCATCCGATAGGTCTGTGGAGAAAGCAGCAGTGCCAGCAACTACATGATAGGTCAAGATGTCAACTAGCAAGTCCAATTCTTCTTGGGTGTCAAAATCACCAAGACTATTGTAATCGTCTCCCAAAATATCCAGTAAATTTCCAAACGCTTCATTGGTAGGAGCAAAGACCGTAAAAGGTCCATCACCGCTCAACGTTTCAACAAGTCCTGCATTAGCAGCTGTAAGGGCATCAACCAAAAGGCTTAGGTCATCCGTCTCTACTGCGATTTCAACGATGGTTTTAAGCTGAAGAGAGGCTACAAAATCCAAAGCTGCCTGAGGCAACAGTACCTTGTCGATAGTATGGGCAACTCCGTTTGAAGCTAGAATGTCGGTGTCGGTGATATTTGCATCCGTATCCGAAGCATCACCGATAACAAAGGTTCCGTCCTTGTCAATTATGGACAGTGCATTATCAGGGAATGCCGTGGCAACTTCACCTGCGGCCAAATCGGCTTCCAAAACCTGCGCCGGAATCACGTGATATAACAAAATGTTCTTCAGAAGCTCTATTTCTTCGGGAGTATCAAAATCGTCAAGACTCATATAGTCATCGCCCAAAACCATAAGCAATGCTTCAAAAGCATCGTTGGTAGGAGCAAAAACGGTGAAAGGGCCATCGCTACTTAGCGTACCTGCCAAATCAGCTTTAAGGACTGCTGCCTCCAACAAGGAAAGTGCTTCCGTTGCTACAACAATATCCACCAATGTGCCTGTCCCGTTTAAGGCAGTAATAATTTCCTGGGGAAGCAAAACTTTGTTGATGACATGAACAATTCCGTTAGAAGTGGCAACATTGGGTAGGGTAACTTCGGCATCCATATCGGTAGCGTCTCCAATAAACACTCCGCCGTCCAGACTTACGGTAACATCTTCACCCTGAACGGTGGCAATCATTTGTCCCTGCGATAAGTCACCAGAGGCGGCAGCAACTCCAGCTACCACATGATACTGCAAAATAGTGGCCAAGAGGGCCCGTTCCTCATCCGTATCGAAATCTTCCAGAGAATCAAAACCGTCCAGACTTCCTAAAAGTGCAGTGAAGGCTTCGTTCGTGGGGGCAAAAACAGTGAAAGGTCCGTTTCCGCTTAGCGTACCAATTAAATCAGAATCTTCATTTTCGTCCGCTTTTGTCAAGGCGGCTACCAAAGAGCTTAAAACGTCCGTTTCCTGTGCAGTTTGCACAATGTTTTTGGAAATCTCATCTTCTGTAAATAGGGCGACTTGGTCATCTTCTGTTTCACAGGAATACAGTGAAAATAAAGCAAGAGCAATCATAAGGAGAAAGCTCCTAGGTTGTAAAATTGTTTTCATTTTAATAGTGTTTAAATTAATATATTGATGGGGTAAAGGGGCCTTGAACTTCAAGGCCCCTTTCAAT
>JBCCUY010000125.1:0-9022 GCA_039196145.1 Bacteroidota bacterium | reverse complement strand
TGCAAAGGCGGGTGCAAATATACTAAGCTTTTTTATTTCTATAAAAGCCTCTCTACTTTATTTTTTTTGAAGCTTCAATTCCGATATTACCTCCTACATTTGTGGCCATGGATCAATGGTGGCATTACGTACTTTTGGTAGTTGTGGGTTTTGCCGTAGGCTTTATAAATACCATTGCCGGAGGCGGATCACTGCTCTCACTTCCCACCTTAATTTTTCTGGGACTTCCTCCAGCGGTCGCCAACGGAACCAATAGGGTGGCGATTGTTATCCAAACAGCCATGGCCACGGCAGGATTTAAAAGTAAAGGGATCTCTACCTATCCCTTCAATCTCTATTTGGGTATTTCTGCTTTTTTAGGGGCCATAATAGGTGCTAGGATAGCCGTCGACGTTAAAGGGGAGACCTTTAACAGAATCTTGGCCATTGTAATGCTGGCCGTAGTCCTCATCATCATTTTCAAGCCAAAAATGAAATTGATGGAAATGCAGGAAAGACTTACCGGAAAGTATCTTTGGTGGAGTGTGATCGTCTTTTTCTTTTTTGGAATTTATGGAGGATTTATCAATGCAGGCCTTGGGTTTTTAATGATATTGTTCATGCATTTTGTGAACCGGATGAATTTGGTTAGGGTAAACGCGACAAAAGTGGTGGTGGTATTTGTTTACATGCTCTCCGCCTTGGCAGTTTTCGCTTTCAATGACAAGGTGAATTGGAAATTGGGATTTATATTGGCCATTGGGAATGGAACCGGAGCTTGGGTTGCCAGTCGGTTTTCTGTAAAAAAAGGAGATGGATTTATCGAGTCATTTTTAGTAGTAATGGTGGTGGTCATGGCTATTAAATTATGGTTTTTCACATGATGGTTTCTTTTCATTAATTATTGACTTTTAATTATATCAAAATATAGGATATGCCGGGATTTGAATTATTCGGGGAACAAGAAAAAAAACAAGTACAGGATGTATTGGATTCGGGCGTTTTAATGCGCTATGGATTTGATGGGATGCGGAATGGACATTGGAAGGCCAAAGAACTCGAAACTGCCCTCGGGCTGCGGATGAAGACCAGATATGTTCATTTGGTGAGCAGTGGTACCGCCGCTTTGACTGTTGCCTTGGCTAGTGCTGGAATTGGCGCCGGGGATGAGGTCATTATCCCAACATTTACTTTTGTGGCGAGCTTTGAATCAATTTTGGCCCTTGGAGCCGTTCCCATTTTGGTAGATGTGGATGATACGCTTACGCTGGACCCAAAAGCGGTGGAAGCCGCAATTACTGAAAATACAAAAGTTGTAATGCCTGTTCATATGTGTGGCTCTATGGCAGATATGACCGCTCTGCAATCCATTTCCAAAAAGCATGGATTATTATTGTTGGAGGATGCATGTCAGGCCATAGGTGGGAAGTATCATGGTAAACCTTTGGGCAGCATTGGGGATTTGGGCTGCTTTTCCTTTGACTACGTCAAGACCATCACGTGTGGTGAAGGAGGAGCTTTGATCACCAATGCCGAAGACTTTTATGAAAATGCCCATAAGTATTCCGACCATGGTCATGATCATATTGGAAATAATAGGGGGGCAGAAGCTCATCCTTTTTTGGGCTATAATTTTAGGATTTCAGAACTGAATGCAGCGGTCGGTCTTGCACAGATTGAAAGGCTGGATGATTTTCTTGAAATCCAAAAAAGAAATTATACCATTTTACGTGAGGCGCTCTCCCAAATTCCTGAGATTGTGTTTAGACGTGTGCCAGAAGGAGGCGAGGAGAACCATTCCTTTCTGAGCTTTTTTCTTCCTTCGGAAGAAGTAGCTAGAAAAACGCATGCCGCTCTTGGTCAAAATGGAGTGGACGGTTGTTTTTATTGGTTTGATAACAATTGGCACTATTACCGAAAATGGGAACATCTTACCCAAAAGAAGTCCTTGGGCAAGCTACCTGAAGACGTTTTGGAATCTCTGCCTGATTATTCCAAGAGTAATTTTTCAGCTTCAGACCGTTGGGTGGGTCGCAATTTGTCTTGTTTGATCAAATTGGGTTGGACCGAGCAGGAAGTACACCAACGGGCCAAAACCATGGTAGAGGTGCTCCAAAACATCATCCAAGAGGCATAAAATTCCATTTTTTCCACTTTTGGGGTTGTTCTTTTTGCGTTCCATGTCATATTTTCAACTGACCTGTAACTAAAAGCGTAAAGGCAACCATCCATATGAACAAAGATTTAGAGCGTACCTTCCTAAATGCGTTGGAAGAGTCCCAGGAAAAGCTGTTCCGTATTTGCTTTTCCTACGCAACCAACCCAGAGGAGACCAAGGACTTATTTCAGGAGGTGTTGATCCATATTTGGAAGGCCATGCCCAATTTCAAAGGAGATGCATCTTTATCTACCTGGATGTACCGGATTACCCTCAATGTTGCACTCAGATATCGCTCCAACCTGCAAAGGGCCAAAAATCGGATATCCCAAATTGGAAGTATTACTATTGAACAGATTGGGGAGCATCAAGAAGAAAGCGAAAGCCGACACAAATTGGACTTGTTGCGGCAATGTGTCAGGAGTCTCAATGAAATTGACAAAGCAGTTATCACCCTATATCTGGAAGAACTTCCCTATAAAGAAATTGGAACTGTTTTGGGATTGAAGGAAAACACGGTCGCCGTTCGCGTTAAACGCATCAAAAAGAAATTGTTGAACTGTCTAAACGAAAAATTATGATTGAGAATGAGTTGATCCAGATTTGGCAGTCCTCGCCAAAGCATGAGCGCATAAAGTTTGAAAAGTCGAAGTTGATGCTGGACGTGCAATCCAAATTGAACAGTTTTGATAGGGCAGTTAAAAGGCGGGATTTCATAGAAATTGGTGTGGCATTAGTTATGATTCCCTTTTTTTTATACCAAGTTTATAAGCAACCCAATGCGTTGGCAAAGTTTGGAGCCATTTGCATTGTGGCCTATATCTTATTTGTCGTCTATAAGTTGCTAAAGGTAAAAAAGGAAAAACCTAGTGAATCCAGTTCCTATCTTGAATACTTAAAGGAGAGCAAGAGCTATCTGGAAAAACAAATGAGACTTATTGACACTGTGCTGTACTGGTATATTCTTCCAGGGCTTATAGGTTGTACCATTATGATGGTCGGTATTTTGGACCTGGTTAACAAGCCTTGGCAAGAAATCATCAGGATAAAGAAGATATGGATGGCTCTTTCAATTTTTACTGCCGTTGGAGTATTCACATTCTGGTTAAATAAAAGAGGGGTCAAAAAAGAATTTATTCCCAGATTGGAGAAGGTGGACAAGTTGATAAGGTTAATGGAGGAAGAATAGCACACCTGGAAAATAGGGGAGGTGTTTTCATATTCTTAGGTTATAGGGCAAAATACTAAATACCAAAATCCAAATCACAAATTCCATAGGCTGATGACTGAAATCTGGTATCCATCATTCATCATCCAGCACTAGTAACCTACATACTCCACAATCTCAAGTCCGTAGCCAACCATCCCCACACGGCGTGTCTGCTCGGAGTTGGTGAGCAATCGTAACTTGGAAATATCCAGATCATGTAAGATTTGGGCACCAATTCCGAAATCCTTAGCATCCATTTCAATCTTTGGAGCCTTGGTAATACCCTGGGCCTGCAACTTTTTAAGCTCGGCCAGACGCCCCAACAGGTTCATATGTTGATTGCCCTGATTGATAAATATCATAGCACCTTTTTCTTCCGCATTGATGGCATTGAACATACGTTGCAAGGTTTCGTCGGGATTGTTGGTCAATGTGCCTAACATATCGTTGTTCACCAAGGTGGAATTGATTCTGGTCAATACCGGCTCGCCGGTTTTCCAACTGCCCTTTGTAAGCGCAATGTGCACTTGGTCGTTGGTAGTTTGTTTATAGGCACGCAATCGGAAATCCCCAAAACGTGTTTTGATGTCAAAGGACTCTTTACGTTCGATCAGACTATCATGCTCCATACGATAGGCAATCAAGTCTTCTATGGACACGATTTTAAGGTCAAATTTCTTGGCAACCTCCACAAGTTCAGGTAAACGTGCCATGGTACCATCCTCGTTCATGATCTCCACGATCACCCCGGCTGGTTTTAAATCTGCCAGACGAGCAAAATCTATAGCGGCTTCGGTATGTCCGGTCCTTCGCAACACCCCACCTTCCTTTGCGATCAATGGGAAAATATGACCTGGTCTGGCCAAATCATGCGGCTTGGTCTGTTGTTCGGTAAGTGCAATCACGGTTTTGGCGCGATCACTGGCCGAAATCCCAGTGGTGACACCATTACCGCGTAAATCAACGGAAACCGTAAACGCGGTTTCCAAAGGATCGGAATTATGGCTAACCATTTTATGGAGTCCCAATTCCTCGCAGCGACCTTCGGTAAGGGGTGCGCAGATAAGACCACGTCCATGGGTTGCCATAAAGTTTATGGTCTCAGGGGTGATCAATTCGGCGGCAGCAAGAAAATCCCCTTCGTTCTCTCGGTTTTCATCGTCAACGACAATGATTACCTTGCCCTGTCGGATGTCTTCAATGGCTTCCTCAATGGCGTTGAGCTGTATTTTCTTATCCTTCGTTATCATCATCGTCCTCGTCTTTTTTCTTCCTTTTAAACAGGTTCTTAATTGCATCAAAAATATGTCCAAATCCAAACAATCCCCTATCCGCCGTCGCACGTCGCGTGAGCGAAATTCCCAAGGGCAGCATGATCAAGGTGGAAAGCCATGCCCCAATGGACGGATGAATGTTTCCTTCCTTGGCATAATTTCCTGCAAAAACTCCAATAAAATAATAAGTCAAAAATAAGATAATGGCAATTACCATGGGAAGTCCCAACCCACCTTTTCTAATTATAGCACCTAAGGGAGCCCCTACAAAAAACAAAATAATACAAGAAAAAGCCAACGCATATTTTTTATGTAGGGAAAGAATATGGCTGTTGTAGAATTTAAAACGCTTTTGAAGCTCTTCCTTTTTAGCCACCACGGTGGATAGCACACCTTGGGTGGTGGTCTTGGCTGAGCTGACCACTTGCAACTGTTGCCACTCAGGCAAGGTGTTAATGAACTCCTTTATGGTACTTATGGTATCATATTGGATTTGTTTCAAGGAATCTACTTTTGACTTGTTCAACAAAGCTTCACTGGCCATTTGAAGGCTATCTAGCTTTGGGGGTTCTGGGAAGCCGCCCATTCTTGTGATAATATTTTTGGAAAAGGCCTCTACCTTCTCAACGTTGTTTTTTCCGAGGGAGTCAATATCCTTGACCAACCGCACCACATTTTTCATTTTGTCCGTGGTGATATTCCCATCCTCCTCCAAATCTTGGTTGTTGAGTTCGGAGATATCGATATTGATGGTGTAGGTTTCAAATTTGGATTTCGCAAAGGGATGTTTTCTTTTATCCTTACTCGATTTAGGTTTCAGCTCTTCATAGTAGTTCCCATCCTTCAGTACCAACTGGATAATATCCGAGTCCTCACTACTGATCAACTCACCGGCTTTGGCCTTGATTACGGTATTGTTGACACTCTGTTTGGTCTTTTTATGGATAATGACATTGTCCAGAAAACGATCTTGTTCGCCGTATTTCTTTTCTACCTTAATGTTCATGCCTTCTCCGGTACCTTCAAAATCGCTGAATACTCCTTCCGTAATGGCTGCTGCCGGTTTTACCTTGGCAATATTCCGTCTAAGATTGAACATTTTTTGCTCCGATTTGGGAATAATGTTGTTGGCAAAGAAAAATGTGACCACACCCAAAAACAGGACAAAAACAATAAGGCTACGCATTCCCCGCTGCAGGGAAATCCCAGATGCTTTCATTGCGGCAAACTCATAATTCTCCGCAAAGGTGCCGAAGGTAAGAATGGAAGATAGGAGTACCGTTAATGGTAGCACCTTATCCACAAGCGTTGGTATGAAATAAAAAATAAACTTGGCAATGATGACCACGCCAAGTCCTTTTCCTGCCAAATCATCTATAAACAGCCATATCCCCTGAAAGATGAAAATGACAATTAAGATGAGGAAGGAGCTAAAGAAGTTATACAGAAATCTCGATAGAATATATCGGTCTAGTATTTTCAATGCACTAATTTCTTATAATGTAGTACCCTTGGTCCTCGTACTTTTTCCCGTCAAAGGTAAAGAGCTTGCTGGACAATGGTTGATTGGTTTTGAAAGAATTAACTGTAATTGTTGTTTTTGTATTGTTTTGTCCGGTCTGGATGAGCTTGTAAATGTGCTTGGTCTGGGTATCCACCCCGAGAAGGATGGTCTTAATTTCCGTATTACTGTCAATAGGGGTCAACTTTACATATTGGATTTTTCTTCCCCCTACATTTTGCAGAATATCCCAGGCGTAATTGTGACCGGTTCTATAAAAGGTCAACATTTTGGATGGGGTAATGTTATTGTCATCCTCGCTGATGTCCTCGATGGTGACTTCCTCGTTCTCCGGCACAACGGTATATACTTTTTTTCCGTCGTTTAACTGTTGGGCACCTAGATAGTCCAAAAGATATTTGTCCTCACTTAGCGTAACATTGCCGCTGGATTCCTGCTTAATATTAGCTTCAGTATTTTCCAGTACATAGGTGAAATCTATGTAAATGTTATCGTAGCTACTTGCCTTGTTGTAGACGTCATCCAGCAAAGTCTTTGCTTTAGGGGAATTTTGACCGAAGGTCATCAGACTTACAACAAAAAGTACAACAAAAAATGTGCGTTTCTTGGGTATCATGTTATTTCGTTTCATTTTCTAAAAGTTGTTCCAGGGAAAACATATCCGGCACAAGTACCTGTCTGGCCTTACTACCTTCAAATGGGCCAACTATTCCTGCTGCCTCCAATTGATCTATGATTCTTCCTGCACGGTTGTATCCTAGTTTTAATTTTCGTTGGATTAGCGATGCCGAACCTTGCTGGGCATTTACGATGACTTCAGCCGCTTCTCGGAACATGGCATCCCTGTCCGCAATGTCATAATCAATACCCGTGCCAGAATCCTCTCCCACATATTCGGGAAGCAAATGCGCATCAGGATATGCCCTTTGCGAGCCAATATATTCCGTTATTTTCCCCACTTCTGGAGTATCTACAAAAGCGCATTGTAGTCGTGTTACATCGTTCCCTTGGGTAAAAAGCATATCCCCTCGACCAATAAGTTGATCTGCACCCTGTGCGTCCAATATGGTTCTGGAATCAATTTTTGAGGTTACCCTAAATGCTATTCGTGCGGGGAAGTTGGCTTTGATGATACCTGTAATGACATTTACAGAAGGTCTTTGCGTGGCGATGATCAAGTGGATTCCAATGGCTCTTGCCAGCTGCGCCAAACGAGCTATGGGAGCTTCAACCTCCTTACCTGCTGTCATGATAAGATCAGCAAACTCATCAATCACCAAAACAATATAGGGAAGGAACTTATGCCCATCATTGGGGTTCAACTTCCGCTCTTTGAACTTGACATTGTATTCCTTTATGTTTCGAACCATCGCCGTTTTGAGCAATTCGTATCGGTTATCCATTTCAATACAAAGGGAATTCAAAGTGTTGATGACCTTAGTGTTGTCCGTAATAATGGCATCTTCCGAATCCGGTAGTTTGGCCAAGAAATGACGTTCAATTTTGTTGTAGAGTGTAAGTTCCACCTTTTTGGGGTCAACCAAAACAAACTTGATTTCCGCCGGGTGTTTCTTGTAAAGGAGGGAGGTGATCACTGCGTTCAACCCCACCGACTTACCCTGTCCGGTGGCCCCGGCCATAAGCATGTGTGGCATTTTGGCCAAATCCACTACAAAAGTTTCGTTGCTGATGGTTTTTCCAAATGCAATGGGCAGTTCCATTTCCGCTTTTTGGAATTTATTGGAGGCAATCACCGAGCGCATGGAAACAACCGTAGCATTTTTATTGGGCACCTCGATTCCTATGGTTCCCTTCCCGGGAATGGGCGCAATGATCCTAATACCGAGCGCGGCTAGGGAAAGGGCTATGTCGTCCTCCAAATTTTTAATCTTAGAAATGCGAACGCCCGCTTCAGGTACAATTTCATAAAGGGTCACTGTTGGACCAATGGTCGCCTTAATTTGGGCGATACCTATCTTGTAATTCTTAAGGGTGCCAACAATTCTGTTTTTGTTCTCCTCAAGCTCTTCCTGGTTAATGGTGATACCTCCGGAAGCCCCGTGGGGTTCCAAAAGGTCTATGGGTGGAAATTTGTAGTTGCCCAGTTCCAATTTGGGGTCAAATTCCCCAAAGTCCTTGACCAACTTGGCAGCCGTGGTGTTTTTTTCCTCTTTTTCCTCCTTTACTTTTTCTACTTTCAAATCGATATCGGATTCCTCTTCTTTGGGAAGATTGACATCGAGACCGGCCTCTTGTTGTAATGGTGGAATGTCTTTTTTGTGCGTATAGGTGTCAACTACGATGGGTTCTTCCGATTCTGTACTGAGTTCGATGCTGCTTCCGGCGGTGGGTTCCTTTGCTGTTACCGTTTTTTTATTTGAGAAATCTGCCTTTAGGCTTTGTTTCTGTGAACGAAAGAAGTTTGCGATGCCTTCCGGGCTAAAGTTGAACAGTCGAACAAGAATCACCATCAAGACAAACAGCAGAATAAGAAATACCCCGATTTTGCCCGTATAGTCCTGAAGGAAATCGTTCATTTCGTACCCAATCAACCCTCCCAAAAGAGGTTGTTCCATGGCGAAAAAACCTAGGGCCACAGATATCCAAATGATTCCTGTGAGTCCCCAAATCCATTTCCCTATAAGACCCTTATTGTCAAGACCCAGAAAAAGATAAAGTCCTGTAATGGCTAAAAGCAAGGGAAAAGCCAAGGAGGCAAGTCCAAACCCTTTGTACATAAAAAAATGGCTTACCGCAGCGCCAAATTTATTCAGTAAATTGCTGGCTTCTGCATTTCTGTCCTTAAACTCCGTCAGCAAACTCTGATCCTCCTGCCAAGTAAAATAATAGGATATAAAGGAGAAGAAGAGGGCAATACT
>JBCCUY010000124.1:0-9036 GCA_039196145.1 Bacteroidota bacterium | reverse complement strand
GAGGAGAGCAATGCATTTTATCGAAGGAATCTGGAAGCTGGGCAAAAAGGTCTTTCGGTAGCCTTTGATCTTCCCACCCACCGTGGTTATGATAGTGATAACAATCGGGTTGTTGGCGATGTTGGAAAGGCCGGCGTGGCCATAGATTCCGTAGAGGATATGAAAGTGCTCTTTGATGGAATCCCCTTGGACAAAATGTCGGTATCCATGACCATGAATGGTGCAGTTATCCCAATCATGGCCTTTTATATAGTGGCGGCCTTGGAGCAAGGAGTCTCTATGGAAAAGTTATCCGGGACCATCCAAAATGATATTCTAAAAGAGTTCATGGTTCGGAACACCTATATCTATCCACCAGCACCTTCTATGCAATTGGTAGCGGATATTTTCGAGTTTACCAGTCAACATATGCCAAAATTCAACAGCATAAGTATCTCTGGTTACCACATGCACGAAGCTGGAGCTCCGGCAGCTATGGAATTGGCCTACACCCTCGCTGATGGAATTGAATACATAAGAACGGGAATAAAGGCCGGCCTAAAGATTGACGATTTTGCACCTCGACTATCCTTTTTCTGGGGGATTGGCATGAACCATTTTACGGAAATTGCAAAGATGAGGGCAGGACGGATGTTGTGGGCCAAATTGGTTCAGGAATTCCAACCGCAGAATCAAAAATCGTTGATGCTTCGTACACATAGTCAAACCAGTGGGTGGAGTTTAACGGAACAAGATCCTTTTAACAACGTGGCAAGGACCACCATTGAGGCTATGGCCGCTGCATTTGGCGGAACGCAGAGCCTGCATACCAATGCCCTGGATGAGGCCATAGCCCTGCCTACAGATTTTTCGGCTCGTATTGCCAGAAACACACAAATCTACCTGCAACAGGAGACCCATATCACTAAAACCGTAGATCCTTGGGCTGGAAGTCATCTTGTTGAAAGTTTAACACAGGAAATCGCCAATGATGCTTGGCAACTTATCCAAGAAGTTGAGAAATTAGGAGGGATGACCAGGGCAATTGAGGCGGGAATTCCTAAAATGCGAATTGAAGAGGCCGCAGCCAAAAAGCAGGCGCGTATAGACAGTGGTCAAGATACGATTGTTGGTGTCAATAAGTACGTCTTGGAGGATGAAGATGAACTACAAATCCTTGAGGTTGACAACGACAAGGTGAGAAAACAGCAGGTGGCCCAACTACAACACATAAAGAAAACCAGAGATGCGGAAAAAGTCTCTAAAGCCCTGAAAAACATTGCACTGGCTGCGGAGCATGCAATGAAAAACACTGAGGAGCGGGAAAATTTACTAGCTTTAGCCATAGCGGCGGCGAAGGCAAGGGCGACCTTAGGAGAAATAAGCAATGCCATGGAAACGGCTTTTGGCCGTTACAAAGCTAAAATCCAATCTTTTACAGGGGTGTATTCCAAAGAAATCAAAAACGACGAAAGTTTCGAAAAGGCCAGAAAAATGGCCGATGAGTTTGCTGCCGAAGAAGGAAGGCGTCCACGTATCATGATTGCGAAGATGGGACAAGATGGCCACGACCGTGGGGCAAAGGTAGTGGCAACCGGTTATGCCGATCTTGGCTTTGACGTGGATATCGGCCCTTTGTTCCAAACCCCGGAAGAGGTGGCCAAACAAGCCGTGGAAAATGATGTTCATGTACTGGGCATATCCTCGCTCGCTGGAGGTCATAAGACACTGGTTCCCGAGGTGGTGAAGGAACTCAAGGACCACGGACGGGAAGATATCATGGTCATTGTTGGCGGTGTTATTCCAAAGCAGGATTATAATCACCTGTTTGAGCATGGGGCCGTGGCCGTGTTTGGGCCGGGCACCAAGATCAGTGATGCAGCCATAGATATCCTAAAGATTTTGATGGACTGAAAGCACTTAACCATCTAACAATTATAACTTTAACTTTCTTTAACGCCCAATGCCGAGGTTATTCACCTTCTGTTAACAAAATACATTTTTTAGCGTCTTAAATAATCGTATTTTTAGCCCCTAACTTACTATGAAATGGGCAAGATTATTGCTATAGCAAATCAGAAGGGTGGTGTTGGAAAAACAACCACCACAGTTAACCTTGCAGCCTCTCTTGGGGTGTTGGAAAAAAAGGTGCTGTTAATTGATGCCGACCCCCAGGCCAATGCTACTTCTGGATTGGGTACTGATGTGGATGGAGTTGAGAAAGGCACCTATCAATTGCTGGAACATACGATGGGCGTGGATGAGGTTATTATCGCCACAGATTCCCCAAATGTGGATCTAATTCCGGCACATATAGACCTTGTGGCCATAGAAATTGAGCTCGTGGACAAGGATAACAGGGAATACATGCTCAAGGAAGCACTTCAGGGTCTGGGAGACCGCTATGATTTTATTTTAATTGACTGTGCCCCTTCCCTTGGATTATTGACCTTGAACGCGCTTACCGCCGCAGATTCGGTTATGATTCCCATTCAATGCGAATATTTTGCACTTGAAGGTCTTGGAAAACTTTTGAATACGGTAAAAAGCGTACAAAAAATACACAACAACGACTTGGATATCGAAGGCATGTTGCTAACCATGTACGATTCCCGTCTGAGACTTTCCAATCAGGTGGTTGAGGAAGTAAAAAAACATTTTGCGGATATGGTATTTGATACGATTATCCAAAGAAATGTGAGGCTAAGTGAAGCACCCAGTTATGGCGAAAGCATTATAAAATATGATGCCAGCAGTAAAGGGGCCACCAATTATCTTAACTTGGCCAATGAAATTTTGAAGAAAAACAAGGAGAAAGTTTAAATGGCGAAAGCAACCAAAAAACAGGCTTTGGGAAGAGGCCTGTCCGCCCTATTGAAAGATCCGGAGAACGATATTCAATCCGTTTCCGATAAAAACGCGGATAAGGTCATTGGGAATGTAGTTGAACTGGAAATCAATTCCATTGAGGTAAATCCATTTCAGCCCCGCTCCAATTTTAATGACGAAACGCTTAAAGAGTTGGCCAGTTCCATTAGGGAATTAGGGATTATTCAGCCTATTACGGTCAGAAAGTTGGATTTTAACAAATTCCAACTCGTATCCGGAGAACGACGATTTAGGGCGTCAAAGTTGGTAGGTCTTAAGACCATTCCAGCCTATATCCGTATAGCCAACGATCAGGAATCGCTGGAGATGGCCTTGGTAGAAAACATTCAAAGGCAAGACCTTGACCCAATTGAAATTGCCTTATCCTACCAAAGGTTGATTGATGAAATCCAAGTTACCCAAGAAAAATTGAGTGACCGAGTAGGTAAAAAGCGTTCCACCATCACCAACTATCTACGACTGCTTAAGTTGCACCCCATAATTCAAACCGGAATGCGTGATGGTTTTGTGAGTATGGGCCATGGACGGGCGTTGATCAACATTGATAAAAAGAAGGACCAAATCAATATCTACGAAAAAGTTGTTTCCGACCAATTATCGGTTCGGGAAACAGAGCAATTGGTGAAAGCCTATAAGGAGGGGAAAAATAACAATGGTTCGGGCAAAAAATCGTCTTCGTCGAAAGAAGTTCCAAATTTCGTGTCCAAAGGTATGGATGCTTTGAAATCCCACCTTTCTACCAAGGTGGACATTACTACGTCCTCAAACGGGAAGGGAAAAATTGTAATTCCTTTTCACTCCAAGGAGGAATTCCAGCGTCTAAAAAAATTGTTGATTGGTGAATAAGGCACTTTTTCTTTCTTGCTCTTTGTTTTTTTTTCTGCACATTTCCCTAGCCCAGGAAGATGAGGTGCAACCTCCTCCACCAGAAATTGACTCCCTTGCACAGGACCTCGAGGGTAAAGGTATTACCATCGAAGAGATTACCTATGAAAAGAAACGGATAAACCCTTTAGCTCCAAGTAAGGCCGCATTCTATTCTGCCATTATTCCCGGTTTAGGGCAGATTTATAACAAACGTTACTGGAAAGCGCCTTTGGTTTGGGGAGCCATTGGAACTGGAATATATGTGTATTCCTTCAACAATACCGAATACAACAGTGCCCGAGATGCCTTCAAACGTAGGCGTGCCGGTTTTACAGATGATGAATTTTACGATATCAATGGTGATGGGAGTGGTCCTGATATTTCTTTAGAAGCTCTACAGGATGCTCAGGAGAGCACACAGCGAGATCGAGATTTAGCACTTTTGATAACCATTGCCCTATATGCGCTCAATATTATTGATGCCAATGTTGACGCCCATTTGAAGCAATACAATGTTGACGAAAACCTTGCAATCGATTTTAAACCCTATTTGGATCTAAATCCTTTGACCAATAGCCCCAACTACGGTGTGGCACTGGTCGTTAAATTTTAGCCTATGAATATTGGACTCTTTGGATATGGCAAGATGGGCAGAATGATTGAGCAAATAGCCCAACAACGCGGTCATACCATCGCTGCGAAGGTTGACGTGGATACAGAAGAAATTCCATTTGAAGCGATGGATGTGGCCATTGACTTTAGCACACCGGATGCAGCCTTTGGGAACATTACAATGTGTTTTGAAAACAAGGTCCCGGTCATTTCTGGAACTACGGGTTGGCTGGACAACTATACAAAGGCCCTGGACATCTGTAAACAAAGACAGGGCGCGTTCATTTATGCCTCTAACTTTAGTTTGGGTGTTAATGTGTTTTTTGAACTCAATGCCCAATTGGCCAAAATGATGAAAGGATTGGATCAATACAAAGCCAAAATTGAAGAAATCCACCATACCCAAAAGTTGGATGCACCAAGTGGTACAGCCATAACCTTGGCAGAAGGCATCATCGATAATACGGATTACAGCGGATGGAAATTGGAGGAACAAGATGGGAAGACCATCCCTATAACCTCTAAAAGAGAGGGTAAGGTTCCAGGCACGCATACCATCAACTATGAGAGTTTGGTGGACACGATTGAAATCAAGCATACTGCGCATAATCGTGAGGGTTTTGCGCTGGGAGCCGTTATTGCAGCGGAATGGATCAAAGGGAAAGCTGGTGTTTTCTCTATGAAGGATGTGTTAAATCTCAATTAAAATCAGTAACAACAACCAAGACTTCAAGTCTTACAAATAAACTTTTCTATGGACGGAACACAGTGGGTCATTTTTATCCTGATCATTCAGGCCATTCACTTCCTAGGAACCTGGAAACTTTATGTGAAAGCGGGCAGAAAGGTTTGGGAAGCCGCCATCCCGATTTACAACGGAATTGTGTTGATGAAAATCATCAATAGGCCATGGTGGTGGGTTCTGCTTTTATTCATTCCAATAATTAATCTATTAATGTTCCCAGTGGTCTGGGTTGAAACCATCAGGAGTTTCGGAAAGAACAAATTATTGGATACCTGGGCGGTACTTTTGACCCTCGGGTTCTACATCTACTACATCAACTATGCCGAGGATGTGGAATACATTAAGGATAGGGACCTTAAGCCAAGAACAGGGCTGGGAGAATGGGTGAGCTCCATTATTTTTGCCATTGTTGCCGCCACTTTTGTCCATACTTATTTTATCCAACCCTATGTAATTCCCACTGGGTCTCTGGAACGCACCCTTCGTATTGGTGACTTCCTTTTTGTAAGTAAATTTCATTATGGGGCCCGAGTGCCGATGACAACCTTGGCCGCCCCTATGGTCCATGATACCTTGCCGCTTCTTAAAACCAGATCCTATATTGCGGATGTTGATCCCGCTACCTACAGAACTTCATGGAAAAACAAATTACAACTGCCTTATCTGCGTTTGCCCGGGTTCAATACGGTCAAAAAGAACGATATTGTGGTGTTCAGTCTTCCATCGGACACCCTATATCAGTTTTTTAGAGCCGAACGGGCGGTTAAAAAGCCTATCGACAAGAAATCCAATTATGTAAAACGATGCGTTGGAACTCCAGGAGATTCGCTCTCGGTAGTCCAAGGGGATGTGTATATCAATGGGGAAAAATTGATTTTGTCGGATCGTGCGAAACCTATGTACGAGTATTTTATCTATTCACAGAAAGGGGTTTCCTCAAGGCTACTTCTAGATCTTGGTATCGATGAGTTCGACCGAACCTACGTGTCCAACAATCCCATTAGCGCAAATCAGCAAAGTGTGCTGCAGCAAAACGGATATCGTATTTATTCGTCCAACGTCATCATTGCATCAAGTAAGGGTATAGATCCGGCAATGATACGTTCACTTCGCTTATCCCTCAAAGAGATTACCGACCGTAAGCGAAATGCTAATATGACGGATGAAATGGTTGAAAGTTTACGTTCAAGTGGTAAGGTGGATTCTGTGGTTAAAACCATGGAGCCAAAAGGTGTTTATGCAGGAGCTTTCCCGCAGAAACCAAACCTATATCCCTGGAACAACGACAATTTTGGCCCCATCTACCTTCCGGAAAAGGGAGCGACCGTTGAGATCAATGCACGGACCATACCCCTGTACAAAAAGATCATTAGGGATTATGAGTACAATGACGTGAAGGTTTCGGGCCAGAAAGTGTTTATCAATGGAGAGGAGGCCAATTCATACACCTTTAAACAGGATTACTACTGGATGATGGGTGACAATCGTGATCATTCCGAGGATAGCAGGGCGTGGGGCTACGTTCCTGCCAACCATATTGTAGGCAAGCCTGTTTTCCTTTGGTTGAGCTTTGATAATTTCAAGGAGGGACTCTTTAATTGGAAGCCTAGATGGGACCGTATCTTTACCACCGTTGGGGGAAGTGGAGAACCGGTTTCCTATCTCAAATACTTCTTGATGGTCCTAGGTGGTTGGTTCGTATTTGACTTCATAAGAAAAAGGAGAAAGAAGAAAACGGATTAATGTTTTTAGCCTCTAGGCCAAAATTACTGTTGGGACTTGTTCCAAAAAACTATGTCGAAAATTCTGCTTCATCCCTGCTATTTTCCAAATATTGCGACTTTTTCGGTGTTAGCGCAAAAAGAGGCTGTCTGGGAAATCCACGATAATTTTCAGAAGCAGACCTACCGTAATCGATGTTATATCTGTACCGATCAGGGAAAACATATGTTAAACATTCCCATTAGGCATGTTGGAGGAGATGAGGGAAGACAAAAATATCGCGATGTACAACCGGATACTTCAACGAATTGGCAACGGTTGCATTGGCGTTCCTTGGAAACTGCATATCGTACCTCTCCCTTTTTTGAGTTTTACGAAGATGAACTAAGACCTCTTTTTGAGCAGCCCGCGACCAACTTGCTCGATTTCAATCTAAATAGCATAACCACCATTGGAGATTGCTTGGGGATCTCCGTTCCAACGGAACAGACACAAAGGTTTGAAGTTGAACCAAAAGGAATCGTGGACGGAAGGTTTCTTGTAGTTGCTAAAAGCCGTTTCGAGTTCGACAATGAAATATATCCTCAGGTTTTTGAAGATCGTCATGGCTTTATCCCTGATCTCAGCATTCTGGATTTGCTGTTCAATGAAGGGCCAAACTCCATGCAGTATCTAAAAAATATGACTTTAGATTTTCTAGATGCTTAGGTTTTTGATTCACTATGGTATCCACTTTCTGGTACCCATCGCGATCGGATTTCTTTTTTTTAAAGAAAATAGAATACGAGTAAGCCTAATCTTATTAGCTGGAATCTTTATTGATATTGATCATTTATGGGCCGAACCCATTTTTGATGCCAATCGCTGCAGCATAGGTTTTCATCCCTTACATAGTTATTGGGCCATTTCAGTTTACATCCTACTTGCCGTCTTCAAACAAACCCGACTAATTGGCATAGCATTGCTCATTCACATAATTGCCGATATTTCCGATTGTCTATTTCTTAAGACGTAGTGTGGCCATGATAGGGTAATGGTCAGATAACCTATCCTTGTAGTTTTTATGTGCGACAACCTCAAATTCCGAGTCGGTAAGGATATAATCGATTCGCAAAGGCAATCCCTTTAAACTGTACGTTTTACCAAAACCAGCTCCTTTTTCCAAAAAAGAATCATTTAGCCCCTCAGAAATTTTTCTATAAACATTCGAAAATTGAGTATTGTTGAAATCCCCGCATAATACAGTCTGAAACGAGCAGGATGCCCTGTGGGAATTTAAGATTTGAACTTGTTTTTGCTGCTCGGCAAAAGTACTGACCAATCTTCTGATGTTCTTCTTGGACTGATTTCGTGAGAAGGTAGCAGAAGACGGAACTATCTTAAAGGACTGCAAATGGATGTTGTAAAATCGAACAGTGTCTCTGCCAAACAATACGTCCGCATAAATAATATTGTTTTTTGTACTTGGTAAATCCAGGGAACCACTTTCAACAATTGGAAATTTTGAGAATATAGCCTGAGTTGCCTTACCTGTAAAAAAAGGAGTCTCCACGCGATAGGGATATTGCGCTAGCCGCCCATCCATGCTTCTGTTATGTTCTTGTATACAAAGGACATCTGGGTCTTCTTCTTTTAATAACTCAATTATCTTATCTCCCACATCCGGTCTATCAATCCACTCATTTCTGTTAAATCCCCAGACATTGTAGCTCATAACCTTTAAATCTGCTTCCAATTGGTTATCGGAACTTTCCCCAAAACGATAAAAGCTTCCAAACGTTAAATAACCCAACAGTATGCTAAAAAAAGAAACAAGAAATCTGCTTTTTTTTCTAAGTAGCCAAAATACCATGAATACAAAATTGAGCAAAAAAAGAAAAGGTACGAACAGACTTAAAACTGCTAAAAGTCGAATTTCAAAAAAAGACAAAGCACTGGTAAGGAGAAGCAAAAAAGCTGTCAAAAAGTTCGCGGAATAAACCAGTTTATCCCAAATTTTGGATTTTTTTCTCAAACTCAATCTTCTTTTCCTGCCTTGAACAAAAAGTCTTTTTCGGCTTTTGAAAGGCTCTCATAGCCCGACTTACTTATTTTATCTAAAATGGAGTCAATTCTTTTTTGGTGGGCCGCTTTGTCATAATCACTTTGCTTTTTGCCCCTAGACTCGTTTTTTTTGTAAACTGTTTTTTCTGTAAAAAACAACACTCGTTGACTTTAAAATT
>JBCCUY010000123.1:0-9037 GCA_039196145.1 Bacteroidota bacterium | reverse complement strand
TTAGCGGACCTTTTACCTCTGCCTCCGATAACTTTCCGTCCTCATTGGCATCCATTTTCTCAAGAAGCACATCAAAGGAAGGAGGCCCTTTTCGTTCCCCATCTCTATTTTCTTGTTGGGCGCTTGCTTGTGAAATGCCAAGAATTGAAAATAGGGCTAGTAGTGCTACAAGTTTTACATTGTTGTTCATCTTTTTTAATTTATGTTATGAGGATTTAGATGTTATCCTTTTTAAAAACTTGTGGCCGTGTTGTAATTTTTTTGCCATCTTGTCGAAAAAGGGAATACCTTGTTTAGATCCTAAGTCCGTAAATTCTTGGAAGACAAAGCATTTTTAGCCGACCTTAAAGCCCAAAAGCAAACTGCGTTCAGCAGGCTATTGGATGACTATCAAGGGAAGGTGTTTAACACCTGTCTGTCTTTTGTGCCCAATAGGGAGGATGCCGAGGACATTGCCCAAGAAGTTTTTATGGAGGTATACGCTTCCATTCACAAGTTCCGGGAAGATGCTAAGCTTTCAACCTGGATTTACAGGATTTCGGTAAACAAAAGCCTTGAATTCATTCGGAAAAGAAAGACGAAGAAACGCTTTGGTTTTATGCAGTCCATCACCGGGAGCGAGATGCCTTTGGACAAGACATCCTATTTCACGGAGTTCAATCACCCAGGAATTCAACTTGAGAACAAGGAAAAAAGTGAAATGCTCTTTGCTGCCATCAACAAGCTTCCAGAGGCCCAAAAAGTGGTATTCACGCTACATCGGATAGATGGTCTCAGTTATAGGGAAATTAGCGAGGTGACCGAGAAAAGTATTTCCTCAATTGAATCACTTTTGTTCAGGGCGAAACGGAATTTGCAGAAGATTTTAACAAAATATTATAAAAATGAGCCTTAGAGCGCAAGGTTATTAAATAAATAGCATCTAATCACATAATTGTAACAGTCATGGATGGTAAAAAAACTACACAGCAGAAGGTTGAAGAAACATTGGATACGGCCAGCCGAATAAAAGCCGTAAAGGAACCACCATTCTTTAAGGATAGGGTTTTAAGGGAACTGGCCAGACCAATGACTCCAAAAACAGTACATTTTTGGTTGGATTGGTTTACTCCCAAGTACCAAGTTGCCGCCATTGTGCTTTTTGTGGTGCTAAATGCCCTTGCACTTTGGTCTTACAACAATCAAAATGAGCAGCAGGAGCTCCAGAGTTTTGCCCAAGCTTATGGACTGTCAACATCTGAAAACGAATCCATCTTAAACTAGGTCCGATGAAGAAAAATATACTCTTGACCGTTTTATTGGTTTTTCTGATGGTGATGAACGCAGTTTTGTTGTTTCTTATACTTGACAAGCCTGGTGAAAAAAGAAGACCTCCAAGAATGTTCATTACCAACGAATTGGGTTTCACAGAGGCACAGCAAATAGAATTCTCTGAAATAGATCGTGAACACCATCGAACCATGAGGCGAATAGATCGCCACTCAAGAGATTTGCGCGAACTGCTCTTTACCAAATTGGATGATACAAATTTCAATCCGCAAGAATTGGACTCCATTACAGGTCTTATTGGTCAACTGAGTGAGGATAGGGAAAAAGAATTGTTTTCCTACTTCCAAAAAATTTCCAACGTCTGTAACGAGAAACAGAAATTAAAGTTGGAGCGAATTCTTTCCGGTGCAATTAAACATGGGCCTAGACCAGATGGCCCGCCTCCGCCACATCGATAAAGAGGAATAAATAGGGTATCAAAAATTGTAACTTCTAGAGTTTCATTGAAAAATCTTCTAGGTAGGCGCAAGGTTTAGACTAAAAAAGTATCTAATACCCTAACACAACTTTTATATTGGTTGGTGATTAGGTTTTTGGTTGTTGGGAACCCAAGGGAAAATAACTCTTGGGTTCTCTTTTTTCGGAAGTAAATGCGGTAAAAAGGTGGTGTTTTAGAGAATTTGGGCAATGACTTCCATTTTTGCTTAACTTACTGTTGTAATGAGTGTTGTAAGAGCACGACCTAAATTTCAAACTTCCTAATTCAGAACAGATATGACAGATCAGCTTAAAAAACTAACAGAAAAACACTGCGATAACCCACCGGCTTCTTATGATGATTTAAAGGTTTTATTCTTAAACTGTACTCTGAACAGAACCCCGGTATTATCCCATACTGAGGGTTTAATTCAAGTAGCAGAGAGAATTTTTAAGGCAAACGGAGCTTCGACCAAGGTAATTCGGCCAGTAGATTATGAGATTCCCGCGGGACTCGGATTGGATATGTCCAAAACTCCGGAGTGGGACAGAGATGACTGGCCTCAAATCCAAAAGGAAATAGATGCATGTGATATTCTTATTGTTTGCACTTCGGTGTGGTTGGGAGAAAAGTCTTCGGTATGCAACAGAACCTTGGAAAGAATGTATGGTTATACTCATCAATTTAATGCAAAAGGCCAATACAGAGACTACGGCAAAGTAGGGGCAACTCTAATCACGGGGAATGAAGATGGTGTAAAACACTGCGCTATGAACATTCTGTTCTCATTGAGCCATATTGGGTATACAGTTCCTCCTCAAGCGGACGCTGGCTGGATGGGTGAAGCTGGCCCGGGACCATCTTATCGAGATGAAGGTTCTGGTGGCCCAGAGAATGATTTTACCAATAGAAATACAACCTTTTTGGTGTGGAACTGTTTACACCTAGCCAGAATGATAAAGGATAATGGGGGAATTCCTGCTTATGGAAACCAACCAGATGAATGGCAAGCCGGTTGCAAGGCTGGTTTTGATAGTCCAGAGCACAAGAGATAGAAAGTACGTCTTCCCTTATAAATCATCAATAAATCTAATAGAGTGTTTCAAATTTTTATTGGAATAGTCGCATTATCATCACTCTTGAGCTTTATCAATAAAAAGTTGTTCAAGCTTCCAGATACGATTGGGGTAATGATCTTGGCCATAATTGCTTCCCTTTTGATTGGGGCACTGAGTTTTATCGACCATGAGACTTTTGTAAGCGTATGTTCGGTAATCGATGAGATTGATTTTAGAACCATTCTATTCGACTTTCTTCTTAGTTTTCTCTTGTTTGCAGGTTCCATTCATGTGAATTTGCATCAATTATTGGAAGAAAAAGGAGCTGTTTTGATCTATGCCACTGTGGGGGTGTTGATCTCTACCTTTTTGATTGGAACCTTGTTCTATTTTACGGCGGGAAGTATTGGAATGCAGATTGACTATATCTATTGCTTGGTTTTTGGAGCTCTCATATCACCAACCGATCCAATTGCCGTGCTGGCATTGCTCAAAAAGGCAGGGGCCCCAAAGGATATGGAAATCAAGATTGTTGGGGAATCACTTTTTAATGATGGTGTCGGAATCGTCGTTTTCATTTCCCTCCTGTCCATTGCGACCATGACCGGAGGTCACGGCGTGGAGCCTTCACATATTTTGGCAGAGTTTGGACAGGAGGCCTTGGGCGGAATTGCTCTAGGTTTTGGATTGGGATTATTAGCACGGTTTTTTCTAAAAAATATTTATGAAGCCCCAATGGTTGCAGTGCATATCTCCATTGCTATGGTGATGGGAGGCTATTGGTTGGCTAGCATGGTACACGTCTCAGGTGCTTTGGCCATGGTGGTATTGGGACTTATGGTGGGCGACTATTTGCACAAAAGATGCAATAGCCAACCTTTAAAGGAAAATATGAGTGTTTTTTGGAAGGTCTTGGACGAAGTGCTAAATGCCATTCTGTTTGTCCTGATTGGTTTGGAAATAGTAAGTCTAAATTTTCAACCCAACTATTTGATTGCAGGAGTATTGGCAGTTCCCATTGTTTTGATATCCAGGTATATTTCCGTTTGGATTTCCAATGTGTTGCTAAAAAAGGAGCACAGAAGCAATTCCAATAAACTGGTAATTCTTACTTGGGCGGGTTTACGCGGTGGTATTTCCATTGCCCTTGCGCTTACCTTACCCGAAGGACAGTTCAGGGAAGGATTAATTTTTATCACCTATTGCGTGGTGGTCTTCTCCATCATTGTACAGGGCCTGACCATAGATAAGGTGGTGGTGAAAATGCTTAACAACACAAAAACAAACTAAAATCGATTTCCAACTATGGCTACAAAGAAAACAGTTTGGTATAAGGTATTGGATAACAAAAAGGAACTTCCTGAGGGTAGGATAAAAACAGTTACAGCCGCCCACAAGGGAATTTGTTTGACCCATTTTGAGGGCAAATTTTCTGCCTTGGACAACACATGCCCCCATCAGGGAGGTCCCCTTGGTGAAGGTTCCATTGAAAATGGAATGCTTCGATGTCCTTGGCATGGTTGGGATTTTCATCCGCAAACCGGAATTCCTCCCGGAGGTTATGATGACGGTATTGCCACCTTTGAAATTAAAGAAGAAGGAGATGCGGTTTACGTTGGTGTTGCTGAGGAGGATGACCATGAAATCACAATTTCGGATATTATGGCTGAGACGATGGTGAACTGGGGGGTGACCAAGGTTTTTGGGATGGTGGGACATTCCAATCTTGGTTTTGCAGATGCCATGAAACGCCAAGAAGAAAAAGGGAAACTCAACTTTTATGGGATTCGGCATGAGGGAGCAGCGGCATTTGCAGCTTCTGCATATGGCAAGCTAACAGGTAAACCGGCCGGCTGTTTTTCCATAGCAGGACCGGGAGCGACCAATATGTTTACCGGCATGTGGGATGCCAAGGTGGATAGGGCACCTTTACTGGCCTTAACGGGGCAAGTGGCCACCCAGGTTGTGGGTACGGGTAACTTTCAAGAAGTTGACCTAGTACAGGCCTTCGGAAGTGTTGCCGAATTCAATCATAGGGTACAAAGCGATAGCAAACATGCAGAGTTAATGTCCTTGGCCGTCAAACATGCTATTCTAAAGCGGGATGTTGCTCATCTTACCTTCCCGGATGAGGTGCAGGAACGGAAAGCAAAACCAAATGAAGCTGCCCAAACCCCGGAAAAGCGGATTACCTCCATAGAAATCGCCCCTCCCAAGGAAGCGGTAGATGATGCGTTGGCCCTGCTCAAAAAATCCAAACGACCTGTGATCGTCATGGGACACGGAGCAAGGGCGCATAAGAAGGCCATCATAAAATTTGCGGAACAGTTAAAAGCACCCGTGGTCACTACATTTAAGGGCAAAGGTTTAATTCCAGATAATCATCCTTTGGGTGGTGGGGTTTTAGGTAGAAGTGGAACACCAATTGCCTCTTGGTTTATGAACGAATGTGATGTATTGATGGTTTTTGGGGCCTCTTTTTCCAACCATACGGGAATTACACCAAAGAAATCGATTATACAAGTGGATTTTGACCCCTTGGCCCTTAGCAAGTTTCACAAGGTGGAAGTAGCTGTCTGGGGTGAAATCTCAAGAACCCTGGAACTTTTTCAGTCTGGATTGAAAACTGGTGTGGATACCATAGACCAAACTGGAGAGGTTGAAGAACGATGGGCAATATGGAAAACGGAAAAGGAGAAACGACTTCTTGAAACTTCGGATAAGGGAGTGAGCTCCATTGCTGTCTTCGATGCCATGAATCGGTTGACACCTGAAGATGCCGTTATGTGCGTGGATGTAGGCAACAATGCCTATTCCTTCGGGCGCTATTTTGAATGCAAAGAGCAGGATTTCCTAATGTCTGGTTATTTGGGGTCCATCGGATTCGCCCTGCCCGCATCCATGGGCGCTTGGGCCGCGGTAGGGGATAGCAGACCCGTGGTGGCCGTTGCCGGAGATGGTGGGCTGTGTCAATATTTAGCAGAAATTACAACCTTGGTCAAATACAAAATGCCGGTGAAATTAATAGTTCTGAACAATCATGAACTGGGAAAAATTTCCAAAGAGCAACGCGCTGGCGAATTTGATGTATGGAAAACCTCACTTTCCAACCCAAATTTTGCTGAATTCGCACAGTCCTGTGGCGCGTGGGGAAACCGGGTGGACAAACAAGAAGCCCTTACTGCCGCAATGGAGGAACTTTTTGCCCAGAAAGGCCCAGCGGTTTTGGAAGTAATTACAGACGTAAACCTTATATAACCATGCTTTTGGTCATTCAAATTTTTTTAGCGCTGCTTGCAACTTACTTCATTGTAGGACTTGGGTTTGCGCTTTTCTTCGTCTTTGGCGGTGCAACAAAGCTTGACACGCTGATGGAGGATAGCAAAAAGATAGTCAGGGTGTTGTTGTTTCCAGGGGTCGTGGCCACATGGCCTTTTTTGTTGCGGAATTTGATAAGGAACAAATTATGATTGCAGGTCAACGAAAAGCGCATCAACGAATATGGTTGTCCATGGGACTTGTCCTGCCTATATTCTTGTTTTTTGCCACAAAGGATCTTGATTTTCTCGTTGAGGCTGAGGACGTTGGTCATCCCGATCAATTTGTTGCCAAAATGTTGGAGAATAGGACCCTATATCTCAAACTGAATATACCTTTACAAAATCCATCGGCTGTGGTGTATGCAGTCGATTCCGAAGGAAATCCTGGAAAAATACTTGGACAACTGTTTGGAGTGGGGGAGTATCAGTTTATACTTCCACTTGATGCATCGGGCATTTCCGTGGTTGATGAACTAAAGAATGAAAAAATTTATACTGCTACTTTCTGATGGGGTTAGACTATAAATTGGTGCTTTGGAACAAGCACAAGAAAACTTATGATAAGACCATTGCTTTGGGTATGCTCACCTATTTGTTGGTGTTCTTTATCTTGAGTTTTTTGACCAATCCTGAATTAACAGCTGAAACCGTAATCATAAGGGCTTTCGGTTCTTTAGCCATTTTAATGTTGCATATCATCTTGGCAATAGGCCCGTTAAGTCGATTGAACCCCCAGTTTTTACCAATTTTGTATAATAGAAGGCATTTGGGGGTGAGTATGTTTCTTGCGGCTTTTATACATGGTGGAATATCAATTTTTCAGTTTCATGCCTTGGGGAATACCAATCCAATTTATGCCATTTTCACTTCCAATATGGAGTATGGTTCGCTGATTAATTTTCCTTTTCAGGTTTTGGGTTTTTTGGCGTTGTTGATTTTATTTCTGATGGCATCGACCAGTCATGATTTTTTTCTAAAGAATCTTTCACCTAGAATTTGGAAAGGTCTTCATATGCTGGTATATCTGGCGTATGCCCTAGTGCTGATGCATGTTTTTCTAGGTGCTTTTCAGCAAGAAACCTCACCATTTACAACCACTTTTTTGATACTTGGGTTTGTAACCATTTCTGGTTTGCACCTTGTTGCAGCCTTTAAGGAGTCCAAAGTGGATGGGTTGAAAAGCAGCGTCGATGACTCGGGTTGGCTTGAGGTTTGCAATGTGAACGAAATTGCTAACAATAGGGCAAAAATATTTACTGTGGGAGCCGAGCGGGTAGCGATATTTAAGTACGATGGTAAGTTATCCGCAATACATAATGTATGCAAGCATCAAGGCGGCCCCTTGGGAGAAGGAAAGGTTGTTGATGGATGTATAACCTGTCCTTGGCATGGGTATCAGTACCTTCCGCACAATGGACAATCACCACCGCCATTTACCGAAAAAGTGATTACCTACGAGCTGCGATTGTCAAACGGGATAATTTATATCAATCCTAATGGGTTTTCGGAGGGAACGGAAGTTAAACCTTTGATTTGTTGACTATGGAGAAACAGGATGAATTTTACATTGGGTATGTGGATAAGGTAGGTCCCCAGACAAAAAAAAGTTTAAAAAAATTCACCTTCGGGGCCATCGGAGTTTTGCTTTTGGCAAGCTTGCTCTTTGCTTTTTTTCAAAAACCGGCGAGAGCCAGCGCGTTCGATTTTGATACCCCGACCAAAATTTCAGGAACCTATTTTGAGGTGCCATACCCTATGCTTCGTGTTAAACTTGGGGAGAGTGTCCATAAGAATATCCTGCTCTTGGGCTTTGGTAAATTTGGCGCCAACAAATATATAAATGACATCAGAGAGGACGTAGGGGATTTGAATGGCAGGCACCTCGCCATAGAAGGAAACCTTGTCTACTATAATGGTAAGACCCTGCTTCAAGTCGATGATGGCCAGAAAATAAGTTTGGATGAAGAGATTATCGTTCCTCCTCTAAAACCTTTTTCTTTGGGACATTTGGAGATTACTGGAGAAATTGTTGACCCCAAGTGCTATTTTGGGGTTATGAAGCCGGGTTTCGGCAAAATCCACCGCAGCTGTGCGGCGCTCTGTATCGCGGGAGGCATCCCGCCGGTCTTGGTTTCTTCGGACAAAAATGTATTTTCGGACTATTTTTTATTGGTCGATATGAAAGGAAACCCCTTGCATAAAGACATATTACCCTATATAGGACGGCCGCTTCAAGTTGGCGGCAAAGTCGAAAAGATAGGGGATTGGCATCTTTTGCGAATTGATGTTGACTCCATAAAAAAAATGGACAAAAAATCTTCAATTTATTAAGATGAAAAAAATAGTACTATTAGCTTTTCTGCTGCTAGGTACGATTACCTACAGCCAATCCAAACACTTCAACACCAAAAAAGGATATGCCGCCCATGGGTACGATGTAGTGGCTTACTTTGATGGCAACGCAACACTTGGAAATAAGGACATAGAAACAACCTATCAAGGTATAGACTATAAATTCTCGTCCAAAGAGAATTTGGAGCGCTTTAATGCAAACCCAGCTGCCTATGTGCCCCAATATGGAGGTTATTGCGCGTATGCGATAGCCGTATCTGGAAAAAAGGTAAATGTTAATCCAGAGACCTATGAGATAAGGGATGGGAAGCTGTACTTGTTTTACAACGCCGGCAAGACCAATACCTTGGACCTATGGCTAAAGGAGTCCCCCGAAACACTTCAGCTTACAGCCGACAAGAACTGGAAGAAAATAGCAGGAAAGTAACTCGGTGTCCAGTTAAAAATCCTTAAAAATAGCACCGAATTTGTGCCATGCTGTTAGGTATGCCTATTTTAGAGACTATTATTAACAATGTTAACGCGGATGCCTTCTTTTCAAATGAATAGCTATGCCAAGG
>JBCCUY010000122.1:0-9126 GCA_039196145.1 Bacteroidota bacterium | reverse complement strand
GAAGGGAAAATAAAGGACGAAAAAGGGGAGTATCTCCCTTATGTGAATATTACTGTAACAGGTACCCAAATCGGAACAGCTTCCGATGACAATGGTAGTTTTTTATTGTCTTCCGTTCCAGCGGGTAATCAAACCCTAGTATTTTCCTCGCTGGGTCTAACCACCTTAGAGTATCCTGTTATTGTCAATGAAAACGAGACCGTTACCATCCAAGTAACCATGGTTGATGGTGGTTTTGAACTTCAGGGTGTAGAGATTATAGGACGAAGGGAAACAGGCTACGACAATAAAGTGTCGTTTGCCGCTACCAAAACGGCAACCCTTGTCAAAGACATCCCTCAAGCCGTTAGTTATGTTACCAAGGAGGTCATGGAAGACCGTCAGGCTTACAGGGTCAATGATGTTGTTAAAAACATTAGTGGAATCAACCAATTTTCCTATTACAATGATTACACCATTCGGGGTTTTCGTTCGCAACAGGAGTTGATTAACGGACTCCGGGTTATAGGATTGTTTGGCCCTCAGATATTGGTTCCCAATTTGGAACGTGTGGAGGTAATCAAGGGACCGGCATCTGCAATGTTTGGAAACTCTTCCCCAGGGGGTACTATGAACAGAGTTACTAAAAAGCCGCTATTGGAAGACCGTAAGGCGATTAACTTCACCACCGGTAGTTTCAATACCCTAAGGACCACTTTGGATTTTACAGGTCCTTTAAACGATAGTAAAACACTGTTATATAGACTTAATCTTGCCTATGAAAACTCAGATTCTTTTAGGGATATCCAAGAATACAAGTCATTTGTTGTGGCTCCTTCCATCTCCTTTTTACCGACTGACAAGACCCGATTGAATTTTGATCTTGTGATTACACGCTATGATGGAAAACTGGATAGGGGGCAACCCATTTTTGGTGCATCTGCAGGAACCGACCTAAATTCAACACCTATATCCTTTGCCATTGGTGCAGCCAACGATTACCATGAGACCGATGTAGCATTCGGAACATTATCGCTTAGCCATCAGTTTACTGATAATTTCTCCTTTAATGCTTCATACATGCGATACGCTTTTCAGGAAGACTTATTTGAACATCGAACCTCAAATAGATTTGCGGTCGATGGAAATGGAGACCAAATACCTACTTTGATGGGAATGCGCATCAGTGCAAGGGAGCAACAGCGTATCAGTGACAATTTGAGTGCTTATTTTATATGGGAAACCCAAACAGGGGAATTGGAGCATAAGATTTTAGCAGGGTACGATTACATACAATCCGAAAGGCCTATAGGTGGGGGTGGTATTTTTACCAGTAGTGGTGCCATCTACAGAACTGTTGATGGGGGACTGGACACCTATGACCCTGCGGACTCCGGACGTTTTCTACTTGATGGGGACGGCAATCCAATTCCCAATATTCCCCATTTTAATCTCGAAGACCCCACTTACCTCCTCGGCTTTCCCAGCGATTATATCTTAGGACGGAATGAATTGATCCCCGAGAAGTTTTTTACAAATGGAATTTACATACAAGATCAGATAAAATGGAAAAGATTACAAGTTTTGCTTGGTCTGCGACAGGAGTATTATACCGACGTTGACAACTATAAACAATCTGATGAAGAAGAAATAAAGCAAGATAAATTGTTGCCAAGAATTGGAGTGGTTTATTCCGTCAACGATAACGTCAATGTTTATGGAACGTACACTGAGAGCTTTCAACCTCAGAATCCATCAGATATTTCTGTTGAAAATGGGGGACCTTTTGATCCACTAACCGGAACCATGCTCGAAGTAGGGGCGAAGGCTACTTTCTTTGATAACCGACTTTCCATAAATGTGGCCGCATATACCATTGAGAATAAGAATATCTTGATTAATGATATCGATACTGGACTTCCCACGCAAAGGGGAGGAGAAGAGTCTAAGGGTATTGAAATAGACGTCAATGGACAGATCAATGATAACTTGAGCATCACGGCAAATTATGCCAATAACAATGCGACAATAACAGAGAGTGATGACCCAACAGAAATAGGAAGGGCCAAAGAAAATGCACCCGTCAACTCTGGAGGACTTTTTGCCAACTACAAGTTTATAGACGGAGACCTTGATGGGCTTAACTTTAATGTAGGAACCAATTTTGTTAGTAGTCGAAACACTTTTGAAAGGGATTTGCGTCTTCCCGAATATAATGTTTGGGACTTGGGTTTTTCTTACCGAGTAAACAAAGTAAGGTTAGCGCTTAACATCAATAATGTTTTTGATAAGACCCATTGGGTTGGAGGATACAGCTATGTTCGTCTGTTCCCTGGGGAGCCAAGGAATTATCTGCTCACTGTTGGCTATACGTTTTAAAGCTTAATTGGTTTTGCACATACTCTTTTTAAGTTTGAGTTAGTTTGTTGTTTGGATACCGGGCAATTTCATTGTCCGGTTTCCATTATTGTGATAAAGGACACCTTTAGATTCTTTTATATCCAAGTAAAACGAGGTGTTCTGTATTTGTGAAGTATAAGTTAGAAGCTCTATGGTCTATTTCCTGAGTTAATTAGCGCTTTTTGAAAATTTCAAAAAAAACATTATTCAACATTCACGGATGGCTGGGCATTAACTTGGGCATGCTGCTCTTTGTGATTTGTTTTTCAGGCTCGTTTGCAACGCTTTCAAACGAGATTGATTGGTTGCTCGACCCCAATGTTCGAATAAAATCCAAGGAAGCACCTTTTGACTGGGATGCTATGCTCGCCAGCGTAAAAAAAGCATTTCCCACCAGTAGGGTTACAAGTCTAGCGGAACAAAAAAACTCCTTCACAGAAGTTGGGGATTACTTTGCAGCAACGGCATTCATCCAAACGCCAAACCATCAAATTCGCAAGGTACACCTCAATCCGTATACAGGAGAGATACAGGGTCATAACAGTTTCTTTGATGTGCAGCGTTTTTTTCGAAACTATCACAGTTTTTTCTTTGATGGAAATTTTGGCGGCACGCTTATCGTAACCTTTTTTTCATTTTTTCTTTTCCTCTCCGCATTGACCGGTTTTCTCTTCTACAAATCTTGGTTGAAGAATATTTTACAGTTGCGGTTTAAAAAAGGACTAAAAGTTTTTTTTACCGATGTTCATAGACAATTTGGAATTTGGTCGTTGCTATTTACCTTAATTATTGCTTTGACCGGAATATTCTATTTTGCGGAAGACGTCCTTGGAATGGCTGGGAAGTTTGACATTTTGGTTCCGGACCGCCCAAAAAAAATAACAGAAACAGAATTGGCGAAATTTGGACCAAACCCAAAACTGTTACCATTAAATACGTACGTTGAAAATGCAAAGGACGCCTTTCCGGAACTTAATGCAGAACAGATTCGGATACCTTCAAGACCTAAAGATTATGTTTACATTGATGGACAGGACAATAATCCTTTCACACGTGATAGGGCCAACAAGGTTTATCTACATCCTTTTACGGGCAAAGTTGTCCATATACAAAAAACCAAAGATCTTAGCTTTTGGGAATTGGTTACGGATGTTGTGGATCCACCCCATTTTGGAACATTTGGGGGTCTTACGGTCAAAATCATATGGTTTTTATTTGGTTTGACCTTGAGTTTCAGCATCCTTGCGGGCACCTATATATGGTATGTAAAAAAGGCCAATCGACTAGCGAGTAAGATTCGAAGACGAAAAAGAGAAACGGTCAAATCCAATAAAAGATGGTTCACGCAATGGATCCATAAATTCAGGGCCCTACCTAATATGTTCAAAGGAGCTCTATTCTCTACGGTCATCACGCTACTGTATTTAATTGTTACAGGAAGCTTAATTATTACAGATGGAATTAAATCCCTGGGTCCACTTCCAGTGGAAAGGATGAAAACAATCCACACCGGAAGTATTGGTCCCTGGAACTTAGAACTTAATTGTGAATACCCTTGTCGAATTGAGGGAGGTGCCAAGTTTCATGCTAATTTTAAAACTCAGGGCATCCCAAATTATCAGAAATTGGAGCTTATGCTTATCAGTGAAAGGGATTCCTCATTGCGAATTCCATTTAAAGGACCCTCGGCAAAACCATCACTTACACTACCAAAGGAAATTCGAAAGCCCCACAAAAACCAGTATAAACTTGCCATCAGTTCACTATCAGGGGAGACTTTTACTGCATCAATAGATGAAAAAAACATTGTAGAAGCAGCGAACTATATGGCGAGTAGGTTCTTGGATCATCCATCACGGAGTTATCCTGAGGTGCCCAAAAGTGTATATGTTTTTATCCTTAGTTTCTTTTTGATGACAATATTGATTCTCGGGGTATGGACCTATTATATTATCAAAGTTGGATTTTTCCGTTATCGAGCCAGTATATAACAGAAGTCTACAATAATACCCTGATTAAAACCTTTAAACCGTTATGGGTTCAGAAAAAATGACCAGGGATTTTTTGTTTGGATGACCAAACAGTTCATACAAACATATTCTCCTCCCTATCATTTTTAATGATATCGATGGCCTTGCAATATTGTTTTTTACAGAAACGGAATTTTAGATTTCCATAGTCCAGGTCGAAAGGCAGTACTTTGGAGAAATTTTTGAAGTCGTGCCATAATATCTCCTCGGGTCCAATGGATATCTTACAGGTAAGGCTATGATCTCCTGGGATACCGGAATATTTATATTCGAATAGGGTATAGCGTTCCCCAATATGCATATAATCATTTAGGGTGCTGCACAAAAAGTGGTTTTGGTTGTGGAAGGCAATAAAGAATGAAATCCCTTCATAGCATCCATTTTGAATGTTCAAGCCTTTCTCAGCACATTGTTCCGTCTCAATTTCCTCAATGATATCTTTAAGATCTATTCCATTAATGCATATGGAGGTCGTCATGTAATCTTCGAGTTCAGACCGAACACAACCAAAATCTATTTTATCCATAACGGGCTAAATAACTTTATAGATAAAACTTAATAGGAAAGTAAATGACCGGGCCTTGAATTTGAGGTCAACTTTTTAAGCGGTGGTGCAAACTGTGTGAGCTTTATACCTTTCACAGCAACCTTGTATTCTTCAAGCGTAGGAGTTCTACCAAGAATGGCCGAAAGAACCACAACGGGGGTGGATGCTAGCAACGATTCGCCTTTCTTGCGATCGGAATCCTTTACCACACGTCCTTGGAACAGTCGCGTGGAAGTGGCCATTACGGTATCTCCCTTTTCAGCTTTTTCTTGGTTTCCCATACAAAGATTGCAACCTGGTCGTTCTAGATACAAGATGTTTTCGTATTCTGTGCGCGCTGCACTTTTAGGGGCAGCGTCGTCAAACTCGAAACCAGAATATTTCTGTAGGGTTTCCCAATCTCCCTCTTCCTTAAGTTCGTCAATGATATTATACGTTGGAGCCGTTACCACTAGAGGGGCCTTAAATTCAACTTTTCCATATTCTTCCTCTAGGTTTCTGAGCATTTTGGAAACAATCTTAATGTCACCTTTATGCACCATACAAGAACCTACAAAACCAAGGTCTACAAGCTTTTCTCCTTTATAGAAGGAAAGTTCTCTTATTGTATCATGGGTATAACGCTTTGATACATCTTCGTTGTGCACATCGGGATCGGCAATCATTGGCTCATCAATGATATTCAGGTCCACTTCAAACTCGGCATAGTACTTTGCATTTTCATCAGGGGTCAATGGAGGTTTCTCCCCTGATTTAATTTCGAAGATGCGTTTGTTCGCTTTATTGATTAGCCCCTGAAGCACTCCTTTTTCATTGTCCATGCCCTTATCGATCATAATCTGAATCCTGCCTTTGGCTATTTCAAGCGATTCGATCAAGGTGTCATCTTGTGAAATACAAATAGAGGCTTTGGCCTTCATTTCTGCAGTCCAGTCAGTAAAAGTAAAGGCTTGGTCCGATGGGAGTGTTCCAATATGTACTTCAATAATCCTACCTTGAAATACGTTCTCCCCACCAAATTTCTTGAGCATTTGGGATTGCGTGGCGTGCACCACATCCCTAAAATCCATGTGATCCTGCATTTCACCCTTAAAGGTCACCTTGACCGATTCGGGAATGGGCATGGAAGCTTCACCTGTGGCCAAAGCTAGGGCAACTGTACCGGAGTCAGCACCAAAAGCCACTCCTTTTGACATTCGGGTATGGGAGTCACCACCAATAATGATGGCCCAATCATCCACTGTGATATCATTGAGGACCTTATGGATTACATCGGTCATGGCATGATATTCCCCTTCCGGGTCCCGAGCTGTAATAAGCCCAAAGTCATTCATGAATTTCATCAACCTTGGGATGTTTTGTTGGGACTTTAAATCCCAGACGGAAGCCGTATGACAACCGGATTGATATCCTCCATCCACAATAGGAGAGATTACGGTAGCGGCCATCATCTCCAATTCTTGCGAGGTCATAAGCCCTGTGGTATCCTGTGAGCCAACAATATTTACTTCCACCCGAACATAGGACCCGGCATGTAATACAGCTCCGGAGGTGCCAACGGCATTCTTATTAAAAATCTTTTCCACGGCGGTAAGACCCTGGCCTTCAATTGAAATTTCCTTGGATGGTGCAAAAACCGGTGGTACATCCATGTCCAGTGTTTTTGCGGCAAATGTCTGAAGCTTTTTACCGAAGACAATGGCATAGGAACCTCCTGCTTTCATGAATTCCATCTTTTGCGGGGTAAATGCAGAAGAGATATCCATCAATTCCTGGTCGCCCTGGTATAGTTTCTTGGCTTTGGTATTTATGGTGAGAACAGTACCTGTATCAACGGAATAGGCTTGTTCCAAAACCGGTTCCCCTTCGTCATCCACAACTAGATTTCCCTTTTCATCATATTTTTTCACCCAATTTTTGAGGTCTAGTCCTATTCCACCCGTTACCCCTACGGTAGTAAGAAATATGGGCGAAATCCCGTTGGTACCTGCCACCACTGGGGCAATATTTATAAATGGCACATAGGGGCTTGCTTGCTTGCCTATCCAGAGGGCCACGTTGTTAACCCCTGACATCCGTGAGGAACCCACCCCCATAGTACCTTTTTCCGCAATTAACATCACACGTTTGTCCGGATGCTCGGCTTGAAGTTCCAAAAGGGCATTTTGCTGCTCTTTGTTATGCTCGAACATACACTGCCCGTGTAGTTCGCGGTCCGATCTTGAGTGAGCATCACTACCTGGAGAAAGCAAGTCCGTGGAAATGTCTCCCACACCGGCAATAAATGTGACCACTTGGATTTCTTCCTCAATCTCGGGCAGTTTGGTAAAAAACTCCGCCTTGGCATAGCTCTCAAGAATATTCTTTGCAATTTCACTACCATCCTTGAATGCCTCTTTCAAGCGCTCCATATCCGCCTCATAAAGGAATACCTGGGTCTTTAGCACTTTAGCCGCCTCTTGTGCAATGGAATCATTATCTCCTAGGGCCAAATCCAATAATACCTTAATGGAAGGCCCTCCTTTCATATGGGACAGCTGCTCAAAAGCAAAGTCAGGTGTGATTTCCTGCACTTGGACCTCGCCCAGAATAATTTGCTTTAAAAAGTTTGCCTTTACACCAGCCGCACTTGTGGTACCAGGAAGTACGTTATAAATAAAAAAATGAACGGAATCGTCACGGAACTCGTTATCACTATCCTTGATTTGCGCAATTATATCACTCAACAACGCTGCATCATCAATGGGTTTTGGATGAAGTCCCTGCTCTTTTCTTTGCTCAATTTCCTTAAGGTATTCCGTGTATCTATTCATAAATTTTCCTTTTGCTTGAAAAGCGTCAAGAATTGTTTTGGCAACCAACAATAGGGCTTTCAATTTTTCTGGCAATTGCAAAAATAAACAATGCGAATAATTTATTGATCATTGTTGCATCTATGTTAGTTATAGTGAAATTGAAGTTTTCTTTGGTGGATTAACATAACGGGAACTATGAACTTCTATTGTCGTCTTATCTAGGGGGTTGCCCAAATAAATGCAGGCCAATTTCTGGGAAGGGTATTCCCATCTTTTTTGAGCCAGCAATGAATCCATGTCCATTGAAAGTTAAATCTTGGGATGCCCAACCCAAAAAAGGGAGCGCGACCAGCATAAGAGGTTTGGTAAATATGAACTTCAACCCGTTTTAAGACAATGGATAAATTCTGAAAATTGACATTCGAAAAGAACTTTTCCAATGGAAGCTTTTTAATTTAATCCCATAGGGTGCTATCTGACCCTTAAAAATAAAACCCTGTAAAAGTTCAATTTACAGGGTTTCTTGTTTCAAGATGGAATCTCGTAGCGGAGCAAGAGGGTCTTTGTCGAATGGGAAAAATCCATTTGTTTTAAGGCTTTTCAGAGGTGCGAAATTAAGGTGGTAAAGGGTATCTGATTTAACTTTACTTTAGTATTTTCCCATGTTTTGATGCTTTTCGAGGTTAAATCCAAGTAACTCATTTTGTTCAATTTTTTAATTGGATATCATACTCTTTTATGAAAGTTTTATATCGCTCATCTGCATGAACACTTTTTGGATAATTTTTGGTGTTCAGCATCAATAATTGTTTGGCCTGTTCAAAAAATTCCCTTCTTATACACACTTTGGCCAGTTCATCTATCAAGGCTTCATCTGGGATAACTTGATATCCAAGCCTTTTTGAAATCACTTCAAAATGCTGCATCAGTAAAGAGGGGTCTTTCATTGCTTTTTTGACAGGCATCTGATACCCTTTGAACAAGAAGCGTAAAGCGTTGTATTCCGCCGGGACAACTACAGAGCCATGATCTTCCATATCATAGAATTCATACTTCCATTTATAATTAGCCTGATTATCAAAATCAATTAATTTTTGATTTAAGGCCAGCAAAGCATTATGGTGATCATCTCCGGAACCCGGATCATTGGCCTTGGCAACAAACAGAAGCCTACCCTTATGGGCATCAGAAATCCATGGTCTGTCCATTTGATCGATTATCGATTGGTTGTCCCACCACATACTGGGGTCTATTGCTATATATGCATTGTAAAAATCCGGATGGCTCACAAAGGTGTTTATGGCCGCAAGCCCACCAAACGAGTGTCCGCACAGAATTTCAAAACCATTGGTCCGGTATGACTTTTTAATATGGG
>JBCCUY010000121.1:0-9137 GCA_039196145.1 Bacteroidota bacterium | reverse complement strand
GTAAGATCCGAAATGGTCACGGGTTTGTAGCCCAACTCGTAGTTCATTTTCATTACCGCCAAACCTGTAGTAATTCCAAAAATTTTAGCGTCCGGAAACTTTTGTCTGGATAGCTCAAAAATGGCCTTCTTTATTTTTTTGGCAAGCCCCTGTTTTCTAAAATCTGGATGTACGATAAGGCCGGAGTTGGCAACAAAATTCTTGTTGCCCCAAACTTCGATATAACAGAATCCTGCAAATTTCTCGCCTTCCAGAGCAATGACCGCATTCCCGTTCTCCAACCTTTTTATAATGTATTCCGGACTTCGTTGGGCAATTCCGGTACCCCGCACCTTGGCGGATTCCGTGATGGTATCGCTTATAATTTGGGCGTATTTAAAATGTGATTCGTTAGCAATTATAATTTCCATTGCTAGTGATTTTTTAAACTAATAAAAATTTGAAAGCTGATGTTCTTTTGCGGAAATGGACTCACCTATTTCCATGACTAGAGTGCACCCTTACGGGCGACGACGTGGAGCGAATGGACGAACTGGGGCTTGGATGCCCAAAGTAGTAAGTATGTAGTTTTGTCCTTTCATTACGGGATTAAAAGTACAAATTAATTCCAACTGGCCTAAGGGAGGGGTAATTTTTTGAAGAAATGTAACTTTTTTCCGCCTTTACCCATGATTTCATAAATCAAAAAGGCAAAGACCAAGATATACTCAAAAGCTACCAACCATAAATTCTCTTTGTAATCAGGGTTGGCATAGGCCGAATAACTCAGCACGGCAGTCAACGACCAGACCATGGCAAACCGATATCTTCCCAACATGCAGAGCACGATAAGAAACACAACATACCATGGGTGCACGGTACTGGATGAAAAATAATACGTCCCTAACAGTATCAACATGGAGGTAAGCAAGGTTTCCAACTTCTGATTCTTTCGAAACAATGCCAAGGTAATGGCAACAAGCACTACGGCCTTGGCCAGCAAACTGCCATATACTTTCACGAGTTCCCAAGGCTTCGCATCAAAATATGTGACAGCAATCTTTTTGACGGCATTGTAAATTCCGGCGTTGAACTCAAAATTGGAAAACCAAAGGCCTACGGTTTCCGAATAGTTATTTATGAATGCCGTTTCATAAAAGGGGAGTAACAGCAACAGACACGCAGCAGACACCAGTACATAGAATATCAAGCTTTTTTTGAAGCCCAGATATTTCAGGAACAGTGGTAAAAAAAGGATAGGAACTAGTTTTACCATGATGGAAATTGCATATACGGGAGCGGCCCACATATATTTATTTACGGACAACAGATAGAGTGACCACACAAAAAAGAACAACATTACCCCTTCAAAATGAAGATTACCGGTAAGCTCTATAATCACTAGAGGATTTAGAAAATACCAAAGGGCAACATAATTTGGTTTATTTAACTTCTGGAGGAGCTTTCGACCGAAATATAGGATTCCCACATCGGCCAAAATAATGGTTAGCCGCATGACAATGATGGAACCCAGAATGCTTCCACCACCCAATAGGGTGGAAAGCGAGAAAATAATTTGATTTATAGGGGGGTAGTTGCTGTAATGTTTAGCGCTGAGGTTACCCATACCGTTGAAGAGCTCATGGGCGTTGGCAATGGGCAAATCAGCTTGTTCAATAAGCTGATTGGGCAAATATAGATAAGGGTTGATGCCATTTTTGATAAGCTCCCCATCCCAAATGAACCGATAAAAATCCTGGGAAAGATTGGGCTCAGCCACTAGGAAAACCAGCCGGAAGAGGATTCCCGTTATCAGTAGAAATTTAAAATTCCATTTTTGAAACTGAATCAGTTTAAAATGAAGTATAAAAACCGCGAGAAAGAGACCGAGGAGTTTTGCAAAATCCTCGCGAGCTAGATCATATGCAAAAAGGGCATAAAACAATAGACTTGCAAGAACAAGGAGGTTTGGAACTTTATGGAGTTTCCAGAATTTTATGACGTGTTGGAGCATGGCTTGCAAACATCTCTTTCAGCTGGAAAAATTATGAAAATATATTCGATTTGAGGGTTAAAGCAATTTAAATAACCCATTGCGAATCCCATCATTTGGAATACGCAATGGGAATTTGATAAAGGGTTACCGGGTGGCAATTAATATTTCGGCCTCCCCATTGGTTGGGTCAACGGCCTTGTCTCCATAGACCTCAATATCGGTGGTATAGGTTCTGTTCAGGTCCGTTTTCCAAATGTCCATCCAGGTATTGATTACAGCATCCTTGGTGAGGTCACCCTTGGCGATAAATCGAGTGTATTCAGCTTCCGGAATCAATTTTACTGTCAAATCTTCTGGAATATTGTCAAGACTGTCCACATTACAGCCAATTACAATGGTGTAGGGTTGGGTATGGTCGCCTTCGTAATCGGTATAAATGGCATAAATGGTTTGGTCCACCTTATGAGGAATTCTGTTAATGGTGTTTTCGGCCATAAACCTTTCCCAAAGTTTTGGAATGTCCCTGTCTGCTTCTCCTGGATTGTTCGAAGTGCGGGCGGAAAGTCCCACAATGGTCATATCGCCCTTTTTTGTGTGTGTCATGATGTATATTTTAAGATTTTGTACAAAACTAAAAGTAGCTCATGACAAGGGTATGTCAGGGGTGTTTCTGGTGGTCGGAATAGGTGAATTTATAATACTCTTCCAAGGTCATGTTATGGGATTCAAAGTTTTCCTGAGTGGACGTCATTTTCTGGATATGGTCTATGCGAAACACTCTAAACGCTTTTCTCAGCCTACAGAAGGCAATAAGCAGCCAATTTTCTTGGGTGCTGTACAGGGCAAAGGGCTCAATATTTCTGCTGGAGAACTTTTGGTCAATAGAGAGGTAATCTATGTTCAGGACCTCAAAATTTGTGATGGCAGATTGCAGCCGCATCAGATAGTTACTGGTTTTTTGGTTGGAAAAATTATTGGTAAAGTAGATGCGTTCGGTCAGAAGACTGGCCTTTTCTTTTTGAGAACCTTTTAAGAGCGCCTTTATTTTAAGAATGGCTTCGGTATAATGCTGAACAAAGGATTCATCCTTGTTTTTTATTACCAGTTGTTCTGCCGTAATCAAGGCGTTGGCCTCATGCTCAGTAAACATCACTGGAGGCAGCTGATAGCCTTCCATCATGCTATAGCCCTTGCCTTCTTCGGTTACCACGGGCACACCTGATTTTTCGAGAGTTCTAATGTCCCTATAGATGGTCCTGATGCTCACGTTGTGTTTTTCTGCAAGCATCTTGGCAGTAACAATTCTTGAAGATTGTAACTGGGTAAGAATTGCCGTTAATCTGGAGAGTCTTGGTTTTTCTTCCATTGGGATTCACTTCGTTTAGCGAAACCTAAAGTAACGGAAAATACGAATAAGTCTGGTTTGATTTAGGCTTTTGAAGTCAGCGACTTAAAGAACACAAAGGAAAAACCTAGGAAAAGCATTAAGTGAAAAGGAAAAAGTCCATAATCGTTTAACGGAATTGCACTGTACATACCGAATAGGAAATAAACCATTAAGGCAAATTCCAGAATCATATTAGGTGACAGTTTTTTGGCCAAATACTTGTTCCCTTTCCAACTATCCGTAAGATTATTGATATTGAACTTTGGAGTTCGCACAAACTCGCTCCTTTTGCCTAAATGACCTTCCAAAACAGCTACGGTGTTGTGTAAGGAAAACCCAAGGGCAACAGAGAAAAAGGTAAAAAAGAGTTTGATGTAATCCACAAAATTATCGAAACTACTGCCCTGAATGCTCTTATAGGTGAACCAATAACAAATGAACAAGATTACCGTACTTACAATGAAGAAGCTGGTTACCTCAAAAACCCAGCCTAAGTGTCCATAGGAATTTTTGATATAAAGCATAGGAATGCTTAAGAGGGCCACAATAAATACACATAGAAACATGGAGCTGTTCAATAGGTGCATTACTCCGTGAAACTTGGTCTTAAAAGGTATGTTTTTGGCCGTAATAACGCTCCAAACGGTTTTTCTAAAATTTTCTGCGCCACCCTTGTTCCATCTGAACTGTTGCGAACGTGCAGCACTGATTACAACGGGAAGTTCAGCGGGTGTCTCAACATCCTCAAGGTACTTGAACTTCCAATTTTTCAACTGGGCCCTATAGCTCAAATCCAAATCTTCCGTCAACGTATCACCTTCCCAGTTCCCTGCGTCCAAGATGCATTCCTTTCTCCAGATTCCGGCAGTACCGTTAAAATTGATGAAGTGTCCTTTGGAATTTCTTCCGACCTGCTCTAAAGTAAAATGGGCATCCAAGGCAAAAGCTTGGATACGGGTCAATGTAGAATAGTCTCTGTTGATATGTCCCCATCGGGTTTGTACCACTCCAATCTCATCATCCTTAAAGTAGGGGACCGTCTTTTTCAACCAGTCGCTTTCAGGGAGGAAATCGGCATCAAAAATGGCAACGAACTCACCCTTGGCAATCTCCAATCCCTCTTTAAGTGCACCTGCCTTATAACCTTGACGATTTTCCCTTCGGATGTGCTGGATGTCAAGACCCGTGTTTTTAAGTTCTTGAATCCTTTTTGCAGTATCCACTACGGTATCGTCGGTAGAATCGTCCAATACCTGGATTTCCAATTTGCTCTTTGGGTATTCTATCTTGGAAATATTGTCCAGCAATCGCTCCATTACATACTCTTCGTTGTAAATGGGCAACTGAATGGTGACAAAAGGAATTTCTTTGGGATCTAACAGGTTGAATTTGGGAGCTTCCTCATTCTGCTTTTTATTGCCCAAATAGTTGATCAAAAGATTGAGCTGTGCCAGACTGTAGAAAAAAATCAAAATTAAGGCCGTACTATAAATAGCGATGATAATAAAAGCGATAGTTAGTCCCATATTATTTTATACTGTATTTAAAAATCCAACCCAAGATTTTTATGCCCGCAAATATAGTACCTTTTACCGTACCAGACACTTTTGAAATACCAATTCTTCTTTTATAACGTACTGGTACTTCGGTATATGTCATTTTTTTCTTCAAAACCTTGAGCTGCATTTCTACAGTCCATCCATAGGTCTTGTCTTCCATTTCCAGTTCTTTGAGCTTATCGTATTTAATGGCCCTAAAAGGTCCTAAATCCGTAAATTTTGCCCTAAAAATTAATCGCATCAAAAAAGTGGCCAATTGGTTGCCAAAAACTTGCTGCGGTGTCATGGAACCGGGTTCTCTCAGCGCTTTTATTCTCGCTCCAATGACAAAATCAATGTTTTTTTCCAAAATTGGAGCCACCACTTTATCCAGTTCTTCTGGGTAATCGGAATAATCTCCGTCAATAAATACGACAATATCAGGTGTTTTGGATTGTTTGGAAAGATAATCCAACCCTTTTAAGCAGGCGTACCCATAGCCCCGCTGGTCCTCTGTTAAAACCGTGGCCCCAGCTTTCGTGGCATTTTCAACGGTGTCATCAACTGAACCATTATTGACAACAATGACTTCGGAGACGGATTTTGGTAACTCTGCAACTACCTTACCGATGGAGTCTCCTTCGTTAACGGCGGGGATGATGACTTTGATTTCTGCCATTATTTTAAATCAGAAAGCTTGTTCTCTTTTTTGAAACTCCCAAAGCTAAACCATTCCTTTATCTTTTTTCCGTTTTTATACTTTTCAGCGGATTTCAGCTCTTCATCCGTGTACTTGAGGCAGTATCCGTTTTTGATTCCGTTTTTCAACTGGCATTTGTGATTGATTTTTCCGTTTTGATCGTAAAACAACCACCACTTTACTTTTTCCCCATTTTTAAAGTGACCCTCCATTTCCAATTTCCCTGTTTGGTTGTAGAAATACCAATAACCGGTCATGAGGTCCATTTTATAATGGCCTTGGGCCCTTAGGTTTCCGCCAACGTGATAAAGTTTCCAGAATTTTTCCTTGGAGGAGCCAACAATCCAGCCTTCGGCCTTTAGATGGCCCTGTTCATCGTATTCCCGGTGGTACTTTTTTGAACCGCCGAGGAGAACAAAAAGGGAAAACAGTAGGGTATAACGGAGCATTTTATTTCTTGTTCACCAAGGTCATTAGATCTACATCGTTCCCCAACAACACTTGGTTGCTATCTATCCTACCTTCCAATGGCCCATTTTCCAATTTAAGAACCCCCCTTGGACAAACTGCGGAGCAGATACCGCACCCCACACAACTGGAGCGAACGATATTCTCCCCTTTCTGGGCGTATGCCCTTACGTCAATGCCCATTTCGCAATAGGTGGAGCAATTTCCACAAGAAATACATTGCCCGCCGTTGGTGGTAATCCTAAATCGTGAAAACAATCTTTGTTGAAAGCCCATCATAGCGGCCATGGGACACCCAAAGCGACACCATACCCGATTGCCAAAAATGGGATAAAATCCGGTTCCAATGACTCCAGAGAAAATACTTCCTATTAAAAAGCTGTAGGACTTGCGCAGTGTCTCGGACTTGAACAAAAACACATTGCCGTCACCACTAAAAAAGTGCATTCCAATCAAGGCCATAATAATGACGAAGTATCCAATAGCCCCGTACTGGGCATCTTTTTGGAGCTGTTCTCGCTTAAATAGCATAACCCAAGTAAAAACTAGGGTTAAAAGCACCGCAACACTTATTAAAAAGGTGCTCTTGGTCAGCCAGTATTTGCTGGTATCGGTCCCAAGGTAAGAATAGATTACGGCAGTGGTCATCAAGGTTACAAAGACCACAACACTGTGCACCACCCAACGTTCCACACGCCATGCTTTGACACTTTTATCACTTAATTGTCTAAAAGCGTCACCAGCAGTTTCGGCCAAACCACCGCAGCCGCAGACCCAAGAGCAGTACCAACGTTTCCCATATTTGTAGGTCAGGATTGGGGTGATCACAAAAACGGACAGGATGCCAAATATCAAAAGAGCGAAGCCGATATCCCCTGAACTCAAAAAGCTTTTGATTCGGTAGCCTTCAAAATTATAATAGTTAAGGGGCCAAACGTTTTTAAGGTCGTAGTAGGGCAAACTTCCGCCATTTAATATTTTATCACCGTTCAAGCGTGCCATCAGTTCTGGGATAATGAAAGCAAAAGCCGTTTGAAAGAACATTACACTCATGGTGCGGATGCGCTCGTATCGATTGTGCCGGTATTTCCACATAAACTTGATGCCAAAGGCCAAGATGGCGACCGTGTATAGTGTTCCATAGACAAACCATTGACTGGCGGGATTGCCGCTCAACATTTTGCTCAAGGGATCAAACAGGCCAATAACACCTTTGTTGGAACCATCTTTTACCAGCCCCAAGTATTCTGGATAGAAATAAAGCACAATGTAAAATCCTGTAAGGGCAATACCCGCAATCCATCCCCAAAAACCTTTACTGGAAATGGACTTGAACCATACGCCGTCATTTTTGATACCCGGAAGTTTGTTGGAATAGGCATCCCAGGAAAACCAAACGGTACCTGCCGAGATGGCCATAAGTGATAGGGTCAACCAAAGCCCTTTATTGGGAAAGCTAACGTTGAAAGCCGCCAAAAGTATAATACCTAGCCCCGTAATGCCCAATAGGGTGGCCAGCTTCTGATTTCGACTTAATATTTTTGGAGGTTGCCCAGTCAGGGCCATACTTCTGTCGTAAGTGCTCATATCTATCAACTTAGTTGAAATATTCTTTTTAAACTTTTCTTTTTGGGTTTGATCGATTTACCGTTTTCCGAATTGTATTGGGAAACTATTTCGGCCTCGTAGTGCTTATAGAATTCGGGATCAAAATTAGCGTCGGCCAGATGTTCTATGACGTAATCCACATCCCGGCCTTGGGTGAGCCACTTGTCAAAGACCTGATGGCGCATTCGAATACCGAAAGTATTGATGCCCAAAAATGTGCCGTCCTCTTTGTTAAAAGCTATGGTGATACAGATTTTCTCCTTGTCATGTCGCCAATGAAAATGGGCTTCGTATTCCTTTTTCCCACGTTCTGAAAAGACCCAACCATATGTTTGGTATTCAATGTCCAAGAATTTGGCGGAATTGAACCAATGGCCTGGCTTATACTCCAGTTTATTGCCACAAATGGTCTGGGCAACGGTCTCACCCATCATCCTTCCGGTGTACCAAACTGCCTCAATTGGGCGCCGGTTACCTATAGGCTCATGCTGTTCGGCACAATCGCCTATGGCATATACATCGGGAACATTGGTTTCCAAAAATCGATTTACCTTCACGCCCCTGCCCAATTCAATCCCGGAATCTTTAAGAAAATCAACGTTGGGGGATACCCCCGCGGTAAGACCTACCAAATCACATTCAATTTCTTCCCCGGTTTCCTCCACAATTATGGATTTGACCTTTCCGTGCCCGTCAGAAACAATTTCTTTCAAATTGGTTGCCAAACGTAGGTCGATATGATGCTCCAAAATATGTTCGTTGATCAGTTGGGATTCCCCGCTGGGCAATACCCCGTTCCAAAAACTATCTTCCCGCACCAAAAAGGTAACCGGTATATCGCGACTACGGAGCATTTCTGCCAACTCAATTCCGATGAGACCACCACCCACAATAACAGCCCTTTTGCAGATTTCTTTGTTTGGCGCGTTTACTTCTAAAAGATCAAGGTCCTGTTTGGAATACAGCCCTTGCACGCCGTGTAAATCCTGCCCCGGCCAACCAAACTTATTGGGTTTGGACCCAGAGGCTATAATCAATTTATCGTAATGCAATGCCCTAGAACCGTCTATGACAAGTTGTTTGTTTTCTGGGTTTACCTTGGTTACAAAGCCTCTTACCAGTTCAATTCGATTCTTTTCCCAGAACCAATTTTCATAGGGTTGAATGTGCTCAAACTTCATATGGCCCATGTATACATACATCAAAGCCGTTCGGGAGAAGAAATAATCTGTTTCCCCAGAAATCACAATGATTCTTTTGTCAGAAAGTTTTCGGATGTGTCTAGCGGCCGAAATGCCTGCAATTCCGTTTCCGATGATAACGATGTTCTCCATGTAATTGTGTTGGTGTCGATTATGTGTCGTTCTTAAATATAGGAACTTAATGAACTTGAATAATTTAGAAAGAATTTAAATTCTAACCCGTGGCGTAAGGTTTTGCAGAATAAAACGAACGCTAAGT
>JBCCUY010000120.1:0-9156 GCA_039196145.1 Bacteroidota bacterium | reverse complement strand
TTCTTTTTAGAAAAGGAGGGTAGACTCACCCATGCTGTGATCAATGGTTTTTTGATTGACCTCGCGGAACCTATGGAGAAACAAAATTTCGGCAACGGACTGATTTATCGTTAATAACCGAATTGAATCGTGGTTTCATTGCCGTACCATAAAAGCAATACCAACATGGTAAATAAGGTACAAACAATGGATACGAAAAGGGAAAGTACCACACTTTTGAATCCTCTAGAGAAGGGGCCTATTGCACTGTTTCTTATGATTTCTTTTACTACATCCATAGCATTAGTTTGAGTTGAACATCTTTTAAGGTTATTAGGATGTAATCAGTTGTTGTCTATACTATTAGAACAACTGTTGGTCTAAAAACCCTACCATTTTACTGCTTTCGCTTTGGGAAATCCCTACCTTCAATCCATAAAACCTGAAAACAAATCTTGAATATCATGTTACGAAAACTATCCTTTTTACTTGTTGTGGTCGCCTGCACTCTAGGCTATGGCCAGGAAAGCGCTATGTCACTTTTCAATGGTGAAAATCTAGATGGATGGATTAATCATGGAGAAGAGAAATGGTATGTGGAAAATGGGGAATTGATTTGTGAAAGTGGCCCTAAAGCGGATTATGGCTATTTAGGTACCGAAAAGTTTTATAAGAACTTTGAACTAACCTTGGAATTTAAACAAGAAAGTGATGGCAACAGTGGAGTTTTTATTCGCTCCACCTTTGAGGGCACCAAAGTTTCCGGATGGCAGGTAGAGGTAGCACCCCCTGGTAAGCACACCGGTGGGGTTTACGAATCTTATGGTAGGGGATGGCTTATCAAACCTGAGCCTGCAAAAGAAAAAGCCTTGAAAATGGGGGAATGGAACAGCCTAAAAATAGTAGCGGATGGCCCCAATATAACCTCCTGGCTTAATGGCGAGCAAATGATCACCTTTACGGACGAAAAAATCGGACAGGGAGAAGGTTCAATAGCCCTACAGATCCATGATGGTGGGGGTATCAAGGTGAGATGGCGTAACATCCAACTAAAGCCCCTCGACTAACCCATAACCAAAGTTTATTTGTAACTGGATTCCTTTACGGGTGTCACTTGAAATTTCCTGAATTCGACCGGACCGTGGTCACCTTGGATCATAAAAGAACCGGGTTCACCTTCCTTGCTATCAATTGCCCCTCCCGTGATTCCTGGAATGGTCTGATCTTGAATAATGGTTTTCCCATTGGCCACGATGGTTACCCTGTTTCCAATAAGGGTGATTTCATAGTACTGCCATTCATTTGCCGCTAGGGCAGCATTTTCATTTGGTTCCAAAAAACCGTAAACCCCGCCAAAATAGATATCCATTGGGTCCAATCCCACGTTGTCCGCAATCTGGACCTCATAACGGCCTCTCAGGTAGATTCCGCTATTACTTCCTTTAGGGTATCTAAATTCAGTTTTAAGTTTAAAATCCATAAACTTCTGATCGCTAATTAGATTTGCACCCTGCTTCGGACTGGTGAGGATTCCTTCTTTCACAATCCATTGGTTGTCACCATCCGTATGCCAGCCATTTAAATCGGTGCCGTTAAAGACATTTATGGTTTCACCCCATACTGGATTCTCAACAAATGTTAATTTGGGTTGCCTGGCCCCGGTCCAATTGGTACTGTTCCCATCAGTATATATCATGGTTCCGGCTAACTTCCCATCAACCAACTTCCCCTCAAATTTCATGTCATTTCCTTCCGGTTCCCATTGTCTTGGGATACTAAAGCTGAAACCTTCAGCGGAACCTTTGACCTCAGAAATTGGTCTGGCACTGCCAAAAGCGAAAACAAATCGTCCCACAAGGGTGTTATGCCCAGAATGTCTGATTTCCAACCAAGAAGGTTCGGTTTTACCCTGGAACTCCATTTCCAAATCCCATCTGCCTTCCAGTGGGTTTTGGTCTTGGGCCATTAAAATATTGGAGAACAAACTACCACAGCATAGTGTGATCAGTAGTAACGGAATACGCATTTTTCTTGACTTTTGGTTTTGGAAAAGCCAAGATACATATTAATGCGAAATCAATTTTGTGGATTTTGTTAGGGAAACCAAACTATTCGCATCCTCCCTCAAAGCCGTTGGCATTGAATTTGGTTTGGACAGCCCCTTGCAACCCAGCATGACTAAGCTGAATTACAAGGTTGTTTTCTCCGCTTCCATCCCGTTTAGGTGTGCAATACTCAAAAAGGTAATAACTGCTCGCCTGTTCTGATACCCTCTGCGAGATTTGGGTAAATGTCGTCTCAAGTTCTTCCTTGTTTCCAGCAAAAACGCTGGCCGTACGTCCAATATCAGAAAGGATATCAGCATCAATCTCAGCACCTAATCCAATAGTAAAAAAGGATATGTTCCTATTGGCATCGTTTACTGCGTTCAGGGCACTTTCCCTAGAATAACGTGAGGCTTGGTCGGTACCATCGGTAAAAAGAACAACTGATGCAGCCCCGATAACATCATCCTGCTCATTGGTCCGAATCAGATTTTCCGCTACTTCAGTGGATTTGATAACAGCTCCATAAAGATCGGTGGAGGGGTCGGCGCTAATGTCTGAGGTAATCCCTTCAATGGAAGCCACAAGCTCGGTGATAGAGGAGGTGGGTTCGTTCAGCAAATGCAATTCATCTTCCCCATCAAACCAATAGATGGCCATCTTAAAGGAATCTGATTCGGGGCTCGGCATCACATTGTTTATGAAACTTGCGGATGCCGTCTTCAGTTCATCCAGACTACTTTCCAAAACACTATTGCTCAAATCAAGCACCAGTAAGGTATTATTGTTGAATACTTGCGAGTTCGGCGATATTCGTGCTAAAGATTCTGAAGAAGAAATGGTATTAAAGCAATTGTCGTTTCGTCCTTGTTCGTAAATGGTAAATTGGTCCGCGGAAAGACCGGAAATTGGATTTCCCTGTACATCTGAGACCCTAAAAAGAATAGAGACCTTTCCAGGAAGGGTGGTAAATTGATCCTGAATGGACAAAAGCAATTCGTTGTCCTCGAAGCCTAGACAGTCATCCGGTTTTTCTCCCTGACCAAGTTCTCGCTGGTTGATATCAAAACTTACGTCGTCATCTGCGTTTCCGCAACCTGTAAGCAAAACTAAAAGTAAAAATATAAGGGGGTATTGAAATGGAATTTTCATTTTCAAAAGTTTGAGGTTCTTCCTTTCGAACGTAAAACTGAAGCTTATAGTGTGCTTTAAGAAAATTTTGTAGTTTCAATACATGAAATTGGTAATAAGAAAATTTTCGATTTTTTTCATAGTCATTTTGTCACATTCACTTTCTGGTCAAGTCCAAAATATTGCTGAAAAGCTAGGGTATCCAAAGAATACCAAAATGCTAATCATCCATGCAGACGATTTGGGGATGTCTAATTCTGAAAATAGAGCCAGTATCGCAGGATTGGAACTGGGCCCGGTAAATTCCGCTAGTATAATGGTGCCATGTCCATGGTTTCAGGAAATTGCCGGCTATGCCAGAACGCATACGGACATTGATTTTGGACTGCACCTTACCCTTAATAGTGAGTGGAAAAACTATAAGTGGGGTCCGGTAAGTAGTAAGGACTCCGTAAGTAGCTTGGTCAACTCCCAAGGCTATTTTTTTGATAATGTACCAGATGTTGTTCAAAAAGGCAACCCCTATCATGTTGAAATTGAGCTGCGGAACCAGGTACTGAAAGCCAAGCAGGAAGGAATTGACATTACCCATTTGGATGCCCATATGGGGGCCGCCATGGGATCGGTCGATTTTTTGGCAGCCTATATTAAGGTTGGTAGGGAATTCAACCTGCCTGTGCTTCTCGATAGAGCGATTCCAGCCATGGCCAATACAAAGATTAAAGAAATGCTGGGCCCAAAGGACATAGTTGTAGATAAAACCATGTCGGCAAACCCAACTGATTTTGCCAATGGAATGGATGTCTTTTACACCTCGGTTTTAAACGGTTTAGAACCAGGGTTGAATTGTCTCCTTATTCACTTGGCCTATGATGATGAAGAAATGCAGGCCATAACGGTTGATCACCCCGATTGGGGTGCAGCTTGGCGCCAGGCCGACTTTGACTTTTTCGCTAGCAGCAAGGCCAAAGAACTATTAGCGGAAAATAATATCGTTCTCGTAACATGGAAGATGCTTAGGGACAAGATTGTTAGAGCTGACTAATTTTAATTCTCTAATAAAAAGTTAAATCCTTTCGTCCTTTGTTAAAAATCAGAGTGTCCATTCAAATTTTGGTAACTTCAAGCAAACAACTTCTCAATTAGAAAACTATGCCAACGTATCAAATTAAAGTAAATGGAGCTTCGCAAACTGTTGATGTTTCCGAAGATACGCCATTGTTGTGGGTGCTGCGGGACCATCTGGACCTTGTAGGCACAAAATACGGATGTGGAATTGGGCAATGTGGTGCCTGTACCGTGCATGTGGATGGAGTGGCCATGCGCAGCTGCTCTCTTACTCCGGCCCAAGTTGATGGTAAATCGATTACTACCATAGAGGGATTATCTGAAAATGGCATCCACCCTGTACAGGAAGCATGGAAGGAAGTGGACGTTCCCCAATGTGGATATTGTCAAGCAGGTCAGATTATGACCGCATCTGCCTTCCTTGAAAACAATCCGAATCCAACCGAAGAGGATGTGAAAAATGCAATGCACGGTAATATTTGTCGCTGTGCTTCTTATACCAGAATCCGTAAAGCAGTTATGATAGCTGCTGATAATATGGATTAATTCCTGTTCACACTTAAAAACGAAAAAATGTCATCAAATAATTCCCATATATTAAGCAGAAGGGCCTTCATACGTAATTCCTCTCTGGCAGGTGGAGGTCTGGTTATTGGATTTAATCTGTTCCAGGCGTGCAAACCAAAGGTTATTGCGGAACCAGCAATTGACCTATCGACTTTAGACTACAATGACTTTAATGCCTTTATCAAAATTGCCGATAACGGTGCGGTCACCATTTTTTCCCCAAACCCAGAAATAGGTCAGGGAGTAAAGACATCAATGCCCATGATCATTGCCGAAGAGCTGGATGTGGCATGGAAAGATGTATATGTGGAACAAGGTATTCTTGATACCGAAAATTATACCAGACAAGTTGCTGGAGGAAGTCAATCCATTAGACAGGGATGGGATGCCCTAAGGCAAACAGGGGCCAAGGCACGGCATATGTTGGTAGGCGCCGCTGCCACCCGTTGGGGAGTAGACCCATCTGAATGTACGGTAAGTGATGGTGTCATTTCCAATGCAGCGGGAGAGACCTTGGGGTATGGAGAAGTTGTAAATGAGGCAGCACTTTTAGAGGTTCCAGAGGAAGTAGAGCTAAAACACCCCAAAGATTACAAAATCATGGGTAAGGACGCCACCAACGTTGATATTGAAAAGATAACAAGTGGCAAACCACTATTCGGATTGGATTATAAAGCCGATGGTATGGTTTATGCCTCCGTGGTGAGACCGCCAAGCTTTGGACACAAATTGGTTTCCTATGATGATAGTGAAGCTAAAGGTATGCCTGGGGTTATTGATGTGGTGACGATTGGTGAAAAAGTCCGCTCTTTGCTGGCGGAAGACCCTGGTTTTTCGAGTAAGATTTCTTCTAGTGATAAGGTGGTTGTCATAGCCGAAACGACTTGGCAAGCTTTCAAGGCAAAAGAGGCTATCAAAGCGACCTGGGAAGAGGAAACTCCCATGGAAAGTACAGAGCAACACGATGAAATTCTAACAGCTTTGCTGGATGGCAATGATTTTAATACGATGCGTTCAGATGGCAATGTGAAAAAAGCCTTTGCCGAGGCTGATCAAGTATTGGAGCGGACCTATGAGTCACCATTCTTACCGCATAACTGTATGGAGCCCATGAATTTCTTTGCCAATGTGACCGAGGAAAAGGTACATCTGGCCGGACCTATCCAAACTCCTGCTTGGAAAGCTGGACTCGTTGCCAAGATGTTGGGCAGGGATGAGAAGGATATCCATTTGGAAATGACCCGAATGGGAGGTGGTTTTGGACGAAGACTCTATGGTGATTTTGTTATTGAGGCAACGGAAATTTCAGATAAGATCAAAAAGCCGGTGAAAGTCGTCTATACCCGAGAGGATGATATGGAGGACGGAATCTACCGAATGGCCATAAAATACAGGATAAAAGCAGGAGTAAAAGATGGTAAATTAACGGCTTATCATCTTAAGGAAGCGGCCGTGAATGATAATATGTATGGACTTATCCCAAACTTTTTCCCAGCGGGAGCCGTCGAAAATTATCAAGTAGATGCAGCCAGCTACGATAGTAATATCACTACCGGAGCTTGGAGGGCACCATATACCAATTTCTTGGCCTATGCGGAACAAAGTTTCTTTGATGAGTTGGCCGAAATGATGGAGGTTGATAAAATTCAATTCCGATTGGATTTGTTGCAAAATGTAAAAGGTACCACGGATGAGCGTATCCAGTATTCTCCGGAGCGCATGGAAGAGGTAATCAAACTAGCTGTGGAAAAATCCGGTTGGGGAACCAAAGCTGCCGGCGTTTATCAAGGCTTCGTAAATTATTATTGCCATAACACCCATGTTGCCGAAGTTGCCGATGTGGAAATTGAAAATGGGGAGCCTGTTGTCAAAAAAATCACCTGTGTGGTAGACTGCGGAATTGTGGTCAACCCAACTGGTGCCTTAAATCAGATAGAAGGTGGCGTTATTGACGGAGTTGGACACTCCATGTATGGTGAACTGCAATTTAAGGATGGTAAACCAATGGCCAATAATTTCGATGGGTACAGACTGATTCGCATGAGGGAGGCCCCAGTAGTGGAAACTTATTTTGTGGAAAATGAGTTCTCCCCAACAGGACTTGGCGAACCAACCTTGCCACCAGCGGGCGGGGCAGTCGCCAATGCGCTAAAGGCAGCTACAGGCAATAGACTCTACAAACAACCATTTATAAAATCTCCGGAATTATTAAAGGTACCAGAGAAGGAAATTATAGGTTGATCATATGACAATACTTTTGTTTGGGATAACCAAAGACATCGTGGGAAGTCCCACCTTGTCCGTTCCCACTTCTAGCGCAACAGGTAGAAAAATCCCTAAAACGGTTAGAGAGTTAAAAGAGTTTTTGGGCGAAACGTATCCCGAACTCAATAAGCTTTCCTCCTTGGCCGTTGCGGTGAACAATTCCTACGCCGATGATAGTGAAACAATCAATGCTTATGACGAAATTGCCCTTATTCCTCCCGTTAGTGGCGGGTAGGGTATAAACACCTTATGTTGAACAAACTTGGAACTAGCCCATGTTGATAGACAATCATAATCGACAAATTAACTACCTCCGCTTGGCGGTTACGGACCGGTGCAATCTTCGTTGCAACTATTGCATGCCTTCCGAGGGAATCGATTTCGTTAAAAATGACCGACTACTGACCATAGATGAACTCATTCAGGTAAGTGATATTTTGGTGGGGCAGGGCATTGATAAAATAAGGATTACCGGAGGTGAACCTTTTGTACGGAAAGATTTGATGCTCTTATTGCGGGCCTTAGCTAAAATGGACGGATTGAATGAAATTTCCGTAACAACAAACGCCACGGTAATAGGGCCCTATATAGATGAGTTGAAAGAGTTGGGAATAAAAAATGTAAATGTAAGCCTGGACTCCATTAACAGGGATACTTTTGAGCGCATCACCCGAAGAAATCAGTTTGATACCGTGCACAACAATCTTATCCGATTAATTACGGAAGGTTTCAATGTGCGGATCAACTTTATCGTTTTGGAGGGTCAGAACGAACAGGACATGATTCCCATTTTGGAGGTCATGAAACATCATATGGTTTCCATTCGATTTTTGGAGGAAATGCCATTTAATGGCGGTACAAAAAATTTCTCCGGAATCAAATGGAACCACAAGGCTATTCTGGGACATATTGCTGAAAGCTATCCCGATTTTAAGAAGTTGGAATCCCCAAAAACATCAACCTCGGTAAATTATAAAATTGCGGGTCACGCTGGAACCTTTGGTATCATCCCATCCTTTAGTAGGACGTTTTGTGGAAGTTGCAATCGTTTAAGGATAACGGCGACCGGAGATGTTATCACCTGTTTGTATGGAAAACCAAAAAGTAATTTACGGGAAATTATAAGAGGGGCCTCACCCAAAGCGAATATTGAAAACGAAATTTTGAAAGCTGTGGGTTCAAGAGCTAAAACAGGTTTTGAAGCGCAAAATGAGCATGCCGCTACGGTATTCGGAAATTCTATGACCTCAATTGGAGGATGATAGAGGTTAAAAGATGGAAGATGGAGAAAGATATCCCTAGATTATACGGTCTTGTACTTGCAGGTGGTAAGAGTACCCGAATGGGCTCGGATAAAGGCTTGATAGATTACCATGGAGTGCCGCAACGCGAATATTTATATAACTTGTTGAATAATCTATGTAACAAGGTCTACATGAGCGTTAGGGATGAGGAACAAGCAGCGGAACTAACCGAAATGGATTGTATTTTGGATAACAACCGACATCAAGGTCCTTTCAATGGGATTCTAAGTGCCCATGAAGCTTTTCCTAATGTGGCATGGATGGTATTGGCTTGTGATTTACCACTTTTGGACGCTGATACGTTGCTAACTCTCATAAACCAGCGTAATGTAAAAAAAATGGCTACCTCTTTCGCGACCAATGAAAGCGGACTACCAGAACCGTTGATTACCATCTGGGAGCCAGAAGGACTGAAACAATCTTTGTCTTACCTTAAGACTGTCGAGAATAGTTGCCCTAGAAAATTTTTAATCAATTCGGATACGCATTTGGTTCACCCGAAACAGGACCAGGTACTTTACAACGCCAATTCTTTGGCCGATTACGAGTTTGCCAAATCCAAAATAGGTTGAGTTATGGTAGATAATAGATATGATAGACAAACCCGTCTCAAGGATTTTGGTGAAAGAGGTCAAACTGCATTGGCAAATGCCAAGGTTTTGGTTGTGGGCTTGGGGGGTCTTGGCTTGCCTGCCGTTCAATATTTAAATGCTATGGGCATAGGAACTCTGGGGCTTATGGATCAGGATACCGTGGAACTCCACAACCTACAACGGCAGGTGTTATATACGGAAAAT